>CAYOJD010000026.1:1704-3666 GCA_964404205.1 uncultured Prolixibacteraceae bacterium | reverse complement strand
CAATAATAATCTCTTAGATCAATATTTGAAAGCTTCGGTTCTGTGCTTAACCACTTCACTACTTTTTCAGATGCCCACTCTGGAGTGAATTGCTTTCTAATTTCTTCTATTTTATCCTCCTGTGCTAATTTTTCCAACTCAACAATTTGTTTGGGCTCTCCTTTTTGTAAAGATTGCCAGCCATATATTTCTCTAAACAAACTTGTTTCAGCATATTCTAATACCATCAGCTTAGCTAAAATATCAATTTTAAAGTCGGATAGTTTAGCAACTTTTACAAGTCTGTCCCTTAATGTAAATGTATTTAAAAATCGTTTTATTTGTCGTGGGTTACCCTTTAACCCTTCGGTAATAATTGGTGATAAAGAAGCTATTAAAGAGACACTTTTCATTAACTTCTTCTTCTGTTCATCGTTTAAAATATTTTGAATATCACCTAGCCCAAAAACATCATAACGATTAATCTCTCTATTTTTTTTGAATGCATCAATCACTTTTTGAAAATCAGCTCCCATTACTTTCTTACAGAAAAGCAACGTTAGATATGTTTCAACTTCATTATCAGTTAATTTTGGTAAATAATAAGGTACTTGGATAAGTTTTTCTAAATAATCACTAACAATACGTTTATTTCTGCTATCTGGGTCATTAGCATTTTCAATGCTATCAGTTTTGTAACGATGTTCAATCGCATGTCTTACCACTCTGGGGTCAGCTCCTATTACAAAAGCTGTTTTCTCAACATTTAAAAATAACTTTATTGCTTCAAGATTCTCAATAAGTCTGTCTGGTGTGCATCTATCCAAATCATCAATAATAACAACAAGTTTTTTTATTTCGGATTTGTTTATCATTTCTATAAAATCTTCACGAAACTCTCTAACTATTGTTACTTCTTCATCTTCATTCTTTTCAATTATGTCTTTAAGAAATTCTTCAGCCCCATCGCTTTGAAGTTTTTCGGTTAGATCTTTTGGGCTAAGCTTGGAAAACTCGTTTAATAAAAATGGCACTAAAGAAACTCCACCTGTTAAATACGCAGATACCCCGGGAATAATAACTTTTTTAAAGCTAAGTCCTAATAATCGCATCCATTTAACAGACTTAAATAGTTTTACTGTTTCATCCTTTACCTTCTTGCCAATAGTTTTATGTTTGTCAAATTTTTCAATAATAGATTCTAGCAACGCAGCTTTGGCATCGTCATATCCCTCAAATACCCATCCATTGAAATATAAAACAAGAGTTCCATCGTTAAAACCATCTATTGCACCTCCAGCTAGTTCTTCTTCTACTATTTTCAGAATACTTGATTTACCGCTTCCCCAATCTCCAAAAACTCCAATGGTCACTGGTAAAACTTCGTCATCACTAATTACATCGACAAGTAAGTCGGCATGCACTTTAAATCCTAGTAGATCCTCTGATGTTTCGTTATCTGACCACATGATTATTATTTTAATTCCATTAATTCCTCGACCAATACCCCAACCATTGTACACGGATTATGATTGGCATAATCCTGACGTTCTCCGTACAGTTCTGCCAAGCGTTTCCCGTTTCGGATGGCATTTTCTTGACTGCCGTGTTCCTTTAGCAGTTCATACATTTGCTCACTATTCTTTTCGTATCGAAAGCTATCTCCCAGTAAGGGTTTTAGGCTACCCTCTATCAACCCTTTATATTCCCTGCGCGACATCGCATTTTCGTAATATTGAAAATGGAGTAAATACCATAATTCAAAAGCTTCGTTACTCCATGCACAGCCAATATCCGAATTATCACATCGCTGAATGGCTGTATTAAAATTTTGAGGAGTGAAGCTATCCCGGTCAAAAACTACCCATAACCGATCAATAATCCGGCTCTGATTTTTCTCGTATTCAGACTTTAGTCGCAATGCTTCATTTAATAACGATTGTGTGTTCATACCTTTACCTTCGATATCAATCTGATAGGAAG
>CAYOJD010000026.1:0-1694 GCA_964404205.1 uncultured Prolixibacteraceae bacterium | reverse complement strand
GAAGTCAGCACACCTTTGGGCAAATCTTGCTTCAACCCTTCAAAATAGTTAGGCTCTGTAGCTTCGCCTTCACATACGATAAGATAATATTTCCGTTTGTTACGAATATTTTTCTTTCTCTTTTGTTCTTCTCTGCCAAATCGCTTTAGCCGTTCATTGGGGATCTTTATTTTTCGTGCCATTCCGTTACAATATCTGAGAGGTTACCAATAAACGGAATTGCGCCGTAACGCCCTTCAATATAATCTTTTTCAAATGAACGGTCTTTACGGATTGTTTTTCCCTCTTCTTTATACTCCACTAAAGAGTACATGTCGGAAGCACCGTATTGATCTTTCTCAACAAAATAAATCTGATCTCTTCGGTAATTACCGTAATACAGCAAATTGGTGTCGTGTGTTGCGAAAATCAACTGCGCATTATTGGGATTATACTGTACCGAATTAAAAAGTCTTGTAACGGCCAACGTCAGCAGTGGATGCAAACTGGCATCCAATTCATCAACAACCAGCACCCCTCCATCATTCAGAACATCAAATACAGGCCCGGAGATATTGAAAATTTTATTAGTGCCTGATGATTCCTGACTTCGCATATCAAACTCTACTTGATCAACAGCTTTCCCCTTGCTATTATATTTTTTGTGTATAGTCTTAATATCAATCCTGAAAGCACCTTCTAAGTCGGTCACCAATTGTTTTATAAGATTGTCCGGCATGTCTTTAGGGAGTTCCCTGGGATCAAATGGTTTCTTATTAATAGATATATCATCAAATCCCATGTCTAGTTTCTTATAAAAATCAAGCAGCTTAGAGCTTGTTTGCTTGTCTTCCAACATGCCAAATGTTACACCTTTATAACCTTCATGAGTAAGTCCAGAAATGGTGATGAAATTATTGAACCAATGCATGATCTTTTTGGCAATCTTGCCATTGAACTGATCTGCCACTGCTAGAAATAAAGCATTATCCCTTGTTCGTTCTTCCAAATCTTTTCCTTCAGGAAAATTCTTCATTACTTCAATACCATCATATTCCCGAAGAAACATGGGCTTTTCAGCGTTTTTAGGCGCTTCAAACAGCCATTCTGCATGTACCTGTTTATTGTTGACTTCGAAGCCATACCGATAGCGAACGTTCTCAATGATAAATATTGCTTCGAAAAAAGATGGTGCTTTCTCTGTTTCCGTGCTTAGTAAAAAGGAAGTTACATCCAATTCATCTGTCGATGATTGATCGAAAGACTGTAATACGAGGCGTCGCATAGTGGACATTGCACGAATAAAATTGCTTTTACCACTTGCATTTGCACCATAGATTACAGCCCCTTTTAACAAGTCAATTCGTTCGGCAGAAAAAATGTTGGTATCAATATGCTCCTTAATTGAGGTAGCAGCAAGACTTAGCGTCGTTTTTATTTTGAAAGAAAGAAAATTGCCTACTGAAAATTCGAGTAACATACTTGTTATTTTATGAGAATATTTCTCAAAATTACAAAAAATAGAATTAAATAATTGTAATAAATGAGAATAATTCTCACTTATTCGCAGAATAGAATTGTTTGATTTCAAATTATTAGAAATCAACCTTGCGGGACTCGAATTCGTAAGTGTTTGTATTTGAGTTCATTACTGTTTGAGTGAGATTTCTTTAAATTTAGTCCGAACACACAAAAGCCCCGTAGTTATTGATACT
>CAYOJD010000025.1:18033-29902 GCA_964404205.1 uncultured Prolixibacteraceae bacterium | reverse complement strand
AGCAATATTCGATGGTAACACTGTCGGCTCCGGCTACAATAATCCCGCTGCCGCTATGGTTATTCAGCATCACTGGGTTTCCCGGATTGTTTTCGGTTACACAATCGCCGATATAAATATTTCGGCAAAGAAATTTGCGTGGGTTTTGATAGACCCTTCCGGTATGAATTCCAGCCATCCCGTTGTCGAAAGCATGTATCCGGGTGAGTTTTACATTTTCAGCATCAAGTATATAGATGCCGTTTTCGCGAAAGCCATATACCGAAACGGAGTCGATGGTAATATTCTTCCCTCCGTCGACCATGATACCACTTTGCCGATTGCCATTTTTTCGGCCACTCCCTTTACAGGAAATATTTTGGATTATCAGATTGGTGCATCGGTACGAAATGATTGCACAACTGTCGCCTCCGTTGATAGTCGATTTTGCATTCAGCGAAGTAATCGTCAGGGGTTCTCCTTCAGTTCCTGAATCGGCTGAGTCGAGTTGTAGTGTGCCGGATAATTCTTCCGTACCGGAAAAATAGAGGTTATCGCCGGGTTTAAATTGCTGTTGGTTGGCACGTTGTATCGATTTCCATGCCTTGCGGGGCGTATGCCCACTATTGGAATCGTCGCCTTTGACCGAATCGATATAAAATTGGTTATCAGGTGAACATGAGATGGTAACAGAAAAATAGATCAATAAAACAAGCAAGCGGTTCATTAGTTGTTGGTTGTAAGCGTTCAATATTCATTTGGCTACCCCTAAGATATTGAATTTTTGAGTACAAAATACTTTTCACCCCAATCCTTCTTGTTGCTGTTTAATCGCTTGAAATTTAGGAGTATATCATTCTTTAATTGACCTATGGTAATCTTCTTTTGTAAAGCAACCTCACGATATATCTCGCAGATATCAACAGAACGCTCGTCGGTTTCGCAGAAAAGTGCGGAGGTTGGCAGCCAGGCTACCGACGCTTTGACTTTCGATTTTGCATGTAAGATTGGTTCCCCGATCGAAAAAAGGAAGTTTTGCCTGAATAATTGTTGGGTCAGATCGATGTTGCCCGCGTAACCATGTATAATTTTGGGCGATAAAAGGTTTTTGGTTTCGGCAATTATCTCCTGCCAGGCTCCAACACAATGGATGACCATTGGCAGATTGGCATTGTTCGCCATTTCGATGTGCAACCTGAATACTTCCAGTTGTTTGCCAAAACTGGCGTTGCATTTTTTATCGAGCCCAGTTTCTCCGATAGCAACAATGCCTTTTTGGGCAATAGCTTCAATCAGTTTTCTTTCAATATCCGGTATGTCAAAATTATCGACGTGCCACGGGTGCAGCCCGCTTGTGAACAGGGAATCAATATCAGGCGTTAAATCTTGCAGGAATTTATTTTGGACGGCGATAACCTCTTGCAGGGTTGTTGCTTTTTTGTGGCAGTGCAAATCGATGAATGGAACCATAATACCGAACTGTTTCATTCAAAAATAGACAATATTTTGTTACATTGCCTTTTGAAAACAATCGCTTTATGAATATGACAACTGTTGAAATCAGCGACGAAATCAGGGTTCTTTTGCCCCGTCTGGCACTTGGGTGCGTTGAGTGTGAAGTGAAAATTGAACTGCAGAATGAAGCACTATGGGTTGATATTGAGCGGATTTGCCATCAGATATCCGGTGGGTTGCCATTGGATGAAATCAGCAAGCAACCGGCTATTGCGGCTTCGCGAAGTGCATACAAGCGTTGTGGAAAGGATCCGGCGCGTTACAGGCTTTCGTCAGAGGCATTGATGCGCCGTGTAGTGAAAGGAATGGAGCTTTATCGCATCAACAATATTGTCGATTTGGTCAATCTGGTATCGCTCGAAAGCGGAATGTCGATAGGCGGTTACGATGCTGATAAAATTGCAGGCAGTGCCATTTTATCCATTGGGAAAGAGGGCGAACCTTACGAAGCCATCGGGCGGGGCGAACTGAATATTGCCGGATTGCCTGTTTTCCGCGATAACGTATCGGCCTTTGGGAGCCCGACAAGTGATTCGGTGCGTACTTCGGTAACCAATGAAACCTGTCGCTTCCTGATGGTCATCGTTGGGTTTATTGGCCAATCGGAAACGGAAAAAGTAATGCGCCGTTCTGTCGGGTTGCTGCAACAGTATGGGTTTGCTGCCCATATTGAGCAACGTATAGTGGTATAGAAAATACCATTTTAAATCTATCTTTGTCGAAAATAAAACGAAACCCAGTGAAACATATTGCCCGCTTCATTCTGAATATTTTAGGTTGGAAAACCGTTGGGGGAGTAGCTCCCGAGCCCAAAGTGATAATTCTTGGTGTACCGCACACCTCAGTTTGGGACTTTGTTATCTCGTGGCTTTTTTATACTTCCGTTGGCGGAAAGGCCAATATTCTGGTAAAGAAAGATTTCTTCGTCTTTCCATTGGGATATATTGTAAGAGGGATGGGGGGTATCCCGGTTGACCATAAGAAAGGTGCCAGCCTCGTAAAGCAGGTGGTCGATGAGTTTAAACGGCGCGATGTGATGCATCTGGCTATTGCCCCCGAAGGAACCCGTAAACTGACAAGTCGTTGGAAAGGTGGTTTTTATACCATTGCCAAAGCAGCTGATATCCCTGTTTATTATGGCTTTTTCGACTGGGGCAGAAAAGAGGTAGGTTTTGTTGAGCGCTGCGAATTGACTGACGATATGCAAGCCGACCTGAAACGAATCCGTAAATGGTATCGCGATAAAGGCGTTCAGGGCAAATTCCCTGAACTGTTTACGACTGGAACCGATCTGGACGATTAACTTTTGATCATATGCTTTCAGTTGGGCAACTTCGGATTACGATGGTTCAGATGGATATCGAATGGGAGAATCCAGCGTTGAACCGTGAGAAGGTGTCAAATATTGTTTCGTCACTGAAAGGGATTACCGATTTGATACTGTTCCCCGAAACTTTTACTACCGGTTTTTCGACAAAATCAGTTCATTTGGCCGAACCAATGGATGGGCCGACCATAAACCTGATGCAACAATTGGCAATTCAGCATCAAACCGCTGTTGGAGGCAGCCTAATCATAAAAGATAATCAGCAAATTTTCAATCGGTTTGTATTTATCTATCCCAATGGAGATGTTGCCAGTTATGACAAACGCCATCTTTTTTCCATTGGAGACGAGAACGGTTTTTTTCAAAACGGAACAAAAAGGGTGGTGATTGAGTATGCTGGCTGGCGAATTATGCCTTTGATTTGCTACGATTTGAGATTTCCGGTTTGGAGCCGAAATCGTAGCGATGTCGATTTGCTTATTTATGTTGCCAACTGGCCATCGGTCAGAAGCGACGTATGGAAAACATTGCTAAAAGCCCGTGCAATTGAAAATCAATTGTATGTTGCCGGTGTTAACCGTGTGGGCGAAGACGGGAATTCAATCAGCTATTCAGGCGAAAGTTTGCTGTACGGCCCTCGGGGCGAACAAATAAACCAGCCCCCTTTGGGTAAAGAGCAGTGGTCAACATACACCATCTCACTTTATGCGCTGAACAATTTTAGGGAGAAGTTTCCGGTGGCCGGCGATGCCGATGATTTTGAGATTTTCGTCTGACCCCCATCACAACTTGTTCCAACTGACCAACTGATCCAATGGTTTTCTTTTTTTGTTTGGGGCTGAACCTTCAGCAGCATAACCAATGGGTATCAGTGCTATGGGCTCCAGATTGGCAGGCAGGTCAAATATTTCCGAAATCAGGTCTGTTTTAAAATGACATACCCAGCAAGTGCCTAATCCTGCTTCGGTTGCCGCCAGAATCAGATGATCGATTGCAATGGCTACGTCAATATCGGTGTGATCTTTGCCGTCAGCCGGTCGGTGCCATCCTCTGTCGTGGTCGCCAAGCGCGACAATGCAAGCCGGAGCCGTTTTGAACCAATCGCGCGGATAGGTTTCCTGAACCTGTTTCAATATGGCCTGATCGGTTACAACAATCATTTTCCAGGGTTGAAAATTTACTGCCGACGGAGCAATGGCTGCGGCTTCGAGAACGGAGATAAGTATTTGCTCATCAATAGGTTTTGAGCTGTAATTTCTGACGGAATAACGTTGAGTGGCAATATTTTTAAAACTCATAGTTGCTCGTTTTTGATGCAGGAAATATTTTCGGGCGCGATTTTTCGTCCGGTCGAAAGCAAAAATACAAAACTTTACCAAAGTTGCAACCTTGCAACCATTTAGCATCGTTTTAAGCAATTGGGTTTTGTTGCACGTGTTGAAATGAAAAATAAATGTTAATTATTTGGTTATCGCTGAAATACCCATTTTAAAGTCGCCCGAAAGGGTTACCTTTGTGCCCCTGTTACGTAACAAGAATATCAACTTCAGAAATATGATTACAGTATCGAATTTAGCTATACAATTTGGCAAAAAGCCTCTTTTTCAGGATGTCAATTTAAAGTTTACGCCGGGCAACTGTTACGGGGTAATTGGTGCCAACGGAGCCGGAAAGTCGACATTTCTTCGATTAATTTCAGGTGAAGTGTCGTCGACCAAAGGTTCAATTTCACTTGGTCCCGGAGAACGATTGTCGGTTTTGAAACAAAATCACTACGGGTATGAAGAACATACCGTGTTGAACGCCGTATTGATGGGGTTTGAAGAACTGTGGAAAATTATGCAGGAAAAGGATGCCCTTTATGCCAAATCAGATTTCTCGGAAGCTGACGGTTTGAGAGCAGCTGAATTGGAAGAACGTTTTGCTGAAATCGATGGCTGGAATGCTGAAAGCGATGCAGCCATGTTGTTGAGCGGACTGGGTATCAAAGAGGATTTCCATCACCGTTTGATGAGCGATTTGAGCGGAAAAGAGAAGGTGAGGGTGCTGCTGGCTCAGGCCCTTTTTGGTAAGCCCGATAACCTTTTGCTCGACGAGCCGACCAACGACCTTGACCTGGAAACGGTAATGTGGCTCGAAAATTATCTTTCGAATTATGAAAATACCGTATTGGTAGTCTCGCACGACCGGCACTTTCTGGATTCGGTTTGTACCCATACTGTTGATATTGACTTTGGAAAAGTGCAGCTTTTCGCCGGTAACTACAGTTTCTGGTACCATTCGAGCCAGTTGGCTTTGCGCCAGCAACAAGCTCAAAACAAGAAAGCTGAAGAGAAGCGAAAAGAGTTAATGGAATTTATTTCGAGGTTTAGTGCCAATGTGGCCAAGTCGAAGCAAACAACCAGTCGCAAGAAGATGCTTGAAAAACTGAATGTTGACGAAATTCAGCCTTCTACACGTAAATATCCGGGAATTATTTTTACCCCTGATCGTGAACCGGGAAACCGCATTTTGGAGGTTAAAGGGTTAAGCAAAAGTATCAATGGAGAAGTATTGTTCAAAGATTTGGATTTTACTATCGAGAAAGATGACAAGGTTGTTTTCCTCTCGCGTGATCCAAGAGCTATGACGGCCTTTTTTGAGATTATCAACGATCACGACAAGCCCGATTCAGGAAGTTATCATTGGGGACAAACGATTACCCATGCCTATTTGCCGCTCGATAATTCCAATTTCTTCAACAACGATTATACACTTGTCGAGTGGCTGAGCCAGTTCTCGGACGATACCAGCGAGTTTTACATCCGTGGCTTTTTGGGGAAAATGCTTTTCTCGGGCGACGAAATCTATAAGAAAACCAGTGTATTGTCGGGTGGAGAGAAGATGCG
This sequence comes from uncultured Prolixibacteraceae bacterium, assembly GCA_964404205.1. Taxonomy (GTDB): domain Bacteria; phylum Bacteroidota; class Bacteroidia; order Bacteroidales; family Prolixibacteraceae; genus CAZWBR01. The sequence continues at coordinate 24,193 of CAYOJD010000025.1, read as the reverse complement.
TTGTATGATTTCGAGGATGATGTTGCGAAATGCCAATGTGATGGTGCTTGATAATCCGACCAACCATCTTGACTTGGAATCAATACAGGCTTTTAACAATACTTTGATGGGTTTCAAGGGAAATGTGCTGATGGCTTCGCATGACCATGAGTTTATTCAGACCGTTGCCAATCGTATTATCGAATTGACACCCAATGGAATAATCGACAAAATTATGGAATATGACGACTATATTTCAAACGAAGAACTAAAAGAGAGGCGTGCTGCGTTGTACAATAATTAAACTCTTTTTTTGAAATTAGATTTACATAGATTTGATATTTAGGTAATTGTTGTAATTTTATCATGAAATTTAAATCCTCAAAAATGAAAAAGTATTATCTGTTCATTGTAGTTTCTCTTGTTGTACTGGCAACCGGTTGCAACCAAAAGGAAATTGCCCGCTTGCAGGCTCAACGCGATAGTTTAATGGCCGTTACCGGTTCGAAAGATGCCAGTCTGGTCGAATTTGTCAATGCTTTCAACGAGATTCAGGCCAACCTCGATACCATCAAACAAAAAGAGATGATTATCGACAACAGAGCGAAGGGCGGCGAAGTACAGGCTAATCAGAAGGAGCAAATTCAAAGCGATATCAATTATATTTACAGCTTGTTGCAGAAAAACCGTGAATTGGTTTCAAAATTGACCGATAAGTTGAAGAAATCGGAGCATAAATCAGCCGAACTGCAAAAGATGATTGATAATCTGAACAATATTATTGTTGAAAAGGATGCACAGATTGAACAGTTGACTGCTGAACTGAATAAGCTCAACATTCAGGTTAATGATTTGACCGGACAGGTTGGTAATCTTACTACGGAGAATGCGCAAAAACAGGCCGAAATTGAAGCCAAAACGACTCAGTTGAATACTGCTTACTACATTATCGGAACAGTAAAAGAGCTGAAAGAAAAGAATATCATTACCAAAGAGGGCGGCTTTGTTGGTATCGGCCGTTCGAAAGACATTTCTGATGAAGTAGATTTGAGCTATTTTACCAAAGTTGATATTACAAAGCTGAACACGATTCCAATCATGAAAAAGAAGGTTGAAATTATCAGCAAGCATCCTGCCGGTTCGTATCGGATTGAAGGTGAAAATTCAGCTGACAGTTTGGTTATACTTGATGCTACCCAGTTCTGGAGTATGTCTAAAGTTTTAGTTATCAGTGTAAAATAAATTTTTTCGTATTATACAAAGAAAGGCGTTTCCTATTTGAAAACGCCTTTCTTGCTTTTAGGAGTGCCCTCCAACAACGATTCTCAGTATTTTGAGATTTAAGACCAGCCAACGCCATGCCTGCCATGGGATGAAATTCCGCCAGAAGCGGGTCGTACGGGTAGGCATTGGAGGATAAGATTCTTCGGCATATGCCTGATTGCGATTGGAATGAGTATTCATGTCATCAAGATTTATGGTTTCACTTATTCGGGCAAGAGCCACCAGAATGGATATCCTTTGGCTTTGTGAAGGAACATATAGTGCATAAACCATTTGAGCCAGTGGCCAGCTAAACCGGCCTCGCCCATGGTATAATGGATATCACGCCCATAATCCGGATATTTATCCCAATCCTGAACAATCGGGTATACAGTCATGGTGGCAGCTGCTCCATGAACCATTCCGTATCCGGCTGAAACGATGCAGGCTGCACCCATTTTGGCCATCGATGCTTTGTGTTTAAGTTGTGGTTTGCCCGATTTTATCCATTCTGCAATATTATCGGCTACAATTTTACCAGTTACAGCCGAAGGCATCCCGGTACGGGGAGGAGAAGGGAAAATAGCTGTTCCATTGGGACTTGTCATCGGTTTGGAGATGGCATGAGGTGGTGCAAATGCAATTCCCGCGGCAAAAATATTTGGATATATCGGTTGTTGATAAGTCGAAGGCCAGTCGGCAGCTTTCCACTCTTCAAAGGGCTTTTTGGCATAATCGGCATCAACTTTCATAAAGCCGTTAGGGGCAAACAACTGTTCGGTGATATCAGTTCCGGCTTTATCGTATGCTTTCAGTCCATGTCCCGAGAAAGAGGGGATTAACATGGCAAAATCAAAAGTTTCCTCGTGTTGCGACCCGTCGAGCAGTTCGTAAGTCAGTTTACCGGGTTCGACCTTTTTGACGCCGGCCCGTTTAATCCAGCCTATATTTCGCTCACGAAGAAATGACTCGGCAAAGGTTTTGGTATTGGTGATGTAACCGCCCCGTTTGATGTATGCGCCCCCCATTCCAAAATCGCCTAATTCATATTCGTTGGTAATCCATTTTATTTCAGCCAGATGAGATAATTTTCTGCGTTCAATTTCATAGGCAATATTTAAAATATATTCGAAAGCTGCGCCTTGGCAAGTGGCCATTGGGTGACCTACGCCAATCAGAAACTTCTGTCTGGTACCTTCTTCCATTTTTTTGATTGCATCTTTCAACTTCTCCCAGGCATGGGCGGCATGGTCGTAGGAGCAGACCGACAAACTGTTTTGAGCAGGTCCAAGTCCTTCAGTTGCTTCAAAATTAAGCTTTGGGCCGGTGGCATTGACCAAAAAATCGTAATCAACATTTTCCTGTACCCCATTTTTATCCTGTCCGGTATACTCAATCGTGACAAATGCCCGGCTTGTCGTTCCATTGCCTTCAGGATGAATGGCCAGTGCTTTGGCTTGTTTAAAAACAATACCTGCTTTTTGGTAGCGTTGATCGAGGCGAAAACGTACTTGATCAATGGTCATCCGGCCTACACCAATCCAGATGTTTGATGGAATCCAGTGATAGTAGGCATTTGGTGCGACTACAACCACTTCATGTTTGTTGCCTAACCGTTTCTTCAGAAGGGTAGAGGCCGTGTGTCCGGCGATTCCGGCACCCAAGACTACAATTTTTGCCATAAGTCAGTTTTTACAATGAAAGTCGGTTTGCTATTTGCAATCAGTTAGTTATAAACAAATAATCTGATGTAATGTTTAACGTGTAATGATATTTATTTGAAGGCTTAATTTGGAGATTCTTTTTACTGATGAGAGATTTTTCCTGATAAAATGTTTGTTATTGTTATGTCGAATGTTTTGAATAACTATCAGATAATTAGCGATATAGTTCATTGCTTTCTGTTGGTTGATGTTTGAAATGTACATATTTTTGTTTCTTTAATCCATTTCATAATTCATAACCGCTTGCTAAATTTGGGTTACTAACAATTTAAACTCACAATTTATGGGAAAAGCAATGGTGTTAACCTCAAAAAACCATACCAATCAACCTAAATCAGTTGTTTTTGGCATCTGTGCAGCAGGCGATCCGCGAATTGATCAGGAGTCACGTCAGCGAACAGTAAACATAATCCAGATGATTGCCGATGCGTTGGCCGAAAGGGTCAAAATGCCAGACGGAACCCCGGTTAAAGTGGTCTATTCGGATGTATTAATCGATGGCGAACCTCAAGCCGATATTGTGGCACGCCAGTTTAAAGATGCAGGTGTCGATGCCATTGTTTGCACACCCGACACATGGGCTTTTCCGCAACTTTCGTTGATGAGCCTGATGGCCCATTTCCCTAAGGAAACTCCGCTAAACATTACCTGTGGAAACAGCGCCCCCAAACCGGGTGTGGTATTTGCACATGCCGTAAATGGCGCTTTTGCGCAGAGTGGCAGGTTGACTCATTTGAATGTTGGCAATTGGGACGATACCGGAATGTTCCCGAAAATAACACCTGCAACTATTGATGCATTAGTTGAATGGAGTTATGCAGCCCTCACTTTTGTCGGACTGAAAGGTAAACGGATTGTCTGCTTTGGCCACGATTCGATGGGGATGGAAACTGCACTCTCGCATGTTTTGCCCACTCGCAATAATTTTGGACTGGAGATTGCCCGTCTCGATATGAAATTGCTGGCTGACATGCTGAACAAAAAAGCTTACGATGCCGAAGAACTCAAATTCATGCGAAATTGGGTCGATACTCACTTTGGTAGCCGTCTCGATCTATCGTTGGCAGGTGCAAGTGCCAAATTCGATCAATCGCTTGCATTATACCTTATTATGCGAAACCTGTTGAAAGATTTGAATGCCGTGAGCGGCGCATTTATGAACCAATTGGAATGGGGAAGCGATAATCGTGGTATTCCATTGCCCATTTGCGATTTGGCGGAGTCGCTTTTCAACTCTTCCTTCGACCATAACGGAAAGAAAAGCCCTATTCCATTCGGAACTGAAGCCGACATGCAGGGAACGCTGACGATGCTGTTCACCAATTGGCTGACAGGTGGCAATCCACCTCTTTTTATGGATTTCCGTAAAGTTTGGGAAGCCGGCGAATTGGCAACAAGAGCCAAACAGCTTGGGGTGAACGTAAAAGGCGACGAGCTTTGGGCCCAAAAGGGAATTGTCGATGGTGACAACTCAGGTTCGGCAAGCCTCGACTGGGCAGCATTACCTGGTACATCGCCTGATGAAATTTTGAAAAATGTGTCGTTGCCCGGTGCCGAATTATACTACTTCCCGGGAGGCGGAAACAGTGTTACATTTGTAACTCCGGGCGGAATTGAAGGGATTGCTGCCCGTTTGGCTTACAGCGAACTGAACGGGATGTTTAGCATGGTATGGGACGAAGCATCGACAGTTGACCTTCCAAAACCGTTGGCCGATTTCGTTGCTAACAGTTCCAATGTTACATGGCCGCACACCTGGGTGGTACCTAAAAATGCCACAATGGGCGAATACAAACAGTATGCTCCGGCCAACCATTTTCATATGATTTGGGGATTAAAGCCATCGGTTCTGCAATATTGGATGGATTTAACCAACGTGCTTTCTGTTGCCCCATGGCAAGTCCGGGCGCAATACACTGAAGGTGTTGACAGGCCTATGCCGCTGATTTATCTTATCAATGGCGGTGAGAATGTGACCAAACTGATGCGCGCGAAAGGAAAATAATCGATTGGTTTTTCATAAAGGTTATCAGAGAGATTGATTTTTTTCACTCTTGATGGTAACCTTTTTATATTCAATTTAATATGAAGTCAGAGAATGTTGTTTTGGTGTTCGATTGCGGGGCAACCAATGTCCGGGTCATAGCCATTAATTCTGTTGGAAAAATCATTGCCGGTGAGTCATTGCCCAATAATACAACTGCCGATCCGTTTTTGGATGGAGGAGTCATATGGGATATTGATGAGATTTGGAGCAAACTATGCGAGGCTTCCCAAAAAGTTACTACAGCAATCAATAAAACGAATATTGTTGGTGTAACAGTTACAACTTTTGGTGTAGATGGTGCACCTTTCGACCAGAATGGCAAAATGATTTATCCGGTCATATCGTGGCAATGTAGTCGGACAATTCCAATCATGAACCAAATTGACAAATATCTGTCTCTGAAGGAGCTTTATGCCCTGTCGGGGGTTTTTCCTTATAACTTCAATACTATCAATAAATTGATCTGGTTTAGAGAGAATCGGCCGGAATTGCTCACTTCTGACGGGCAGTTTTTATTTATCCCGTCAATCCTGATTAACCGTTTGTCCGGCGAAAGGGTGAACGACATCACAATGGCCGGAACGTCAATGATGACAGAACTTCGTCAGCGTGAATTTTCTCCTCAAATTTTGAAACAGATTGGGGTTGAGAGAGCTCTTTTCGGTACAATGGGAGAGCCTGGAACAGTAGTGGGCCAGATAAATCGCGGTGCCTCCGAAGTGACAGGCATTCCTGTCGGTGTACCGGTTTGTTTGGCGGGTCACGATACGCAGTTTGCCATTTATGGGTCAGGAGCAGCGTTAAATGAGCCTGTTTTAAGTTCGGGTACCTGGGAGATTTTAATGAGCCGAAGTCTCGAAGCCAAAATTTCGCAGGAGCAATTTGATCTGGGAATTACAACTGAACTCGATGCTGTTCCGGGCATTTTCGATATTGGTATGAACTGGATGGGGTCCGGTCTTCTGGAGTGGGGCAGTAAAAATTTATTTGCAGATTTGACGGGCAATTCCAAATACGATACAATGATTGACGGCGCTTCGAAAGTAATTGCTGGCTCAGGCGGTATATCGGTTTTACCCAACTTCTTTAACGAATCTTCGGTTGGTAAAGCAGGGGCTATCGATGGTTTATCGTTAACATCCTCTCG
>CAYOJD010000025.1:0-18023 GCA_964404205.1 uncultured Prolixibacteraceae bacterium | reverse complement strand
GGCGCTTTCTTATCAACTTAAAGACGGCATCGTGGCGTTACAAAAGGCAGGCAATTTTAAGGCCGAATCGGTACGGGTTGTTGGCGGAGGTTCGAAAAATCAGTTATGGAACCAGATACGGGCCGATGTATGCGGTATTCCGGTGCAACTGATCAGTCAGAAAGAGACAACAGTTTTAGGCGCAGCCCTTTTTGCTTTCGCCGGAATTGGTTACTTTGGCTCAGCCGAAGAGGCCCGTGCTCAAATCGACTATCAACCCGTTACTGTTGAACCATCGGCCGAGAGCGGGCGATATTCGGAATTGTACGAAGCCTATAAACTGAAATGGAAATAAAACTTATCTGATATGCTAAAAGGAATATCTCCGTTAATTAGTCCTGAATTGTTGGCTGTTTTGGCCCGAATGGGGCATGGTGATGAAATTGTACTGGCCGATGCCCATTTCCCGGGTGAAACGATGAATAATCGCGTATTACGTGCCGATGGATTGAATATTGCCGATTTGCTGGAGGCTATACTACCGCTTTTCGAACTGGATGCCTATGTGCCGTATCCATTGGCTATGATGGCTGTTGTTCCAGGCGATTCATTGGACCCAAAAGTCGAGCAGCGTTATCTTGAAAGCATCCGCAAAAGCAATCCCAAAGTGGCTTTAATCGAACGTGTAGATCGGTTTGCTTTTTACGAAAGGGCTAAAAATGCCTTTGCAGTTGTGATGACCGGCGAAACGGCCAAATATGGCAATATCATCCTGAAGAAAGGTGTTACCCCTTTATAATTCAATCGCAAGGGCTTAAAATTCTTCTTTAAATCGTGCTTCATCAACGTCGTGCATCATCCGGTAAACGGTGGCAAAGATGGAGTCGATATTGGGTTTCGAAAAATATTCTCCATCAACACCATATGCCCCACGGTGTTCGGTTGCCGAAAGTGTTCTTGGAGGAGTATCGAGATAGTAAAACAATTCCTGTTCTTCCATCGCTTTTTGCATCATATAAGCTGAACCGCCACCCGGAACATCTTCATCAACAAATAATACTTTACTGGTTTTCTTTACTGATTTGCCAATCAGATGCTCAGTATCAAAAGGAGAGAGGCTTTGTACATCAATTAGTTCAACTGATATGTCGTATTCTTTTAATTTGAGAGCCGCTTCGTGGGCAATGGTAACCATCCAACCGTAGGTTACTACTGTGATGTCGTCACCGGGTTGAATAATTTCTGCAACTCCAGGCTGTAAACCAAACTCTCCCAGATTTTCAGGGATGCGTTCGTGGGCATAATAACCTTTTAGCGGTTCGATAACGATTGCCGGATTATAGCTATTTATCAGGAAATTATAATATGCTGCGGCTTGTGTCATATTGCGGGGAACACAAAGCCAGATTCCTCTGCACGAACCCAGGATCAGGCTCATCGGAGAACCTGCATGCCACATTCCCTGCAATTGATGTCCCCGGGTGCGGATAATCAGCGGGGCAATCTGTCGGCCAACGGTTCGGTAATGGAGGGTAGCCAGGTCATCCGAAATGGTCGGTAAGGCATAGAGCAAGTAATCAAGATATTGAATCTCTGCAATGGGGCGAAATCCGCGCAAGGCCAGTCCAATACCCTGACCAATAATCGTTGTTTCGCGAATTCCGGTATCCGAAACCCGATGTTCGCCATACTTGTGCTGCATATTTTTCATTCCCTGATTCACATCGCCCAATCGGCCGGTATCTTCGCCAAACGTGACCATTAAGGGATTTTTCTCAAAAAGGGCATCAAAATTTCTATTAAGCAAATCGTGTCCGGGAACAACCTCCGGGTTCGATGGATACCGACACTTTTTAGATTGAACAGGATTGGGCGTTTCGTTGAAAAGATAAGTGTTATAAGTTATTTTTCCTCTGTGGTTAGCCGCTTTAATCCATGTTTTAAGTTCTTGTTTTACGCCGACATTTTGCGGTTCAGTACAATTTTTTGAAATGACATTGTCTGCAAAATGGATTAGTTTTTTCAAAGTGGGCATAGCCGTATCGAAAAGCTGCCGTAACTCTTTTTCAGGTGATACAGCGTGTCTTCCTTTTTCTGGTTGTAACTTATTGATAATCTTGCTTAAGGTGTCAATTTCGCCTTTGTATCCGTTGGTAAAATTTTCCCACGCCAGTTCTTTAGCCTGCTTTACCCGCTCTATGGCACGTGTTTCAATACCCTCGATTGTTTTGCGATCGGCTATATGGTTATCGACGATCCATTGACCAAATTTCAACAAACAATCGTGATTCTTTTCCCATTCGATACGTTCAGCAGACTTGTATCTTTCATGTGAACCGGAAGTGGAATGGCCAAGCGGTTGGGTCAATTCGTCGATATGAAAAATAACCGGAACCTGTTCATTGCGGCAGACCGAAATTCCTTTGCCAAATGTCTCAATCAGTTTTGGGTAATCATGTCCCGGGGCACGAAAAATTCGGCACGCCTTTTCTCCTTTTTTCCCGGCAAAACCTTTGAGCGCTTCTGATATGGACGCTTTGGCTGTTTGTAATCCAACAGGTACACTTATGCCGTAGCCGTTGTCCCACACTGCAATGGCTATAGGTAATTGCATCACACAAGCGGCATTAACTGTTTCGAAAAACATTCCTTCAGAGGTGCTGGAGTCGCCAATTGAGCCAAACGCAACTTCATTTCCCGCTGAAATGTATTGAGTAAATGGATGTAATTCGCTGTTTTCGCGAACCATTTTTGAAGCTTGTGCCAGACCGAGTAACCGGGGCATTTGACCAGCAGTGGGTGAGATATCGGAAGTAGAATTTTTCTGACCCAACAGGTTGATTGTCTGCTCAGGCGAATAATTGCTTGTGGCAAAATGATTGTTGAAATTACGCCCACCAGTCGATGGATTATTGTTCAAATTTGAATCTCCGTAAATCTGGGCAAAAAATTCTTCAGGGGTCAGTAAGCCTGCAGCCAACATAAAGGTCTGATCTCGGTAATATCCTGAACGCCAGTCGCCTTTTTGAAAATGTTTTGCATAAGCTATTTGTGCAATCTCCATACCATCGCCAAAAATGCCGAAGTGGGCACGGCCGTTGTGAACCTCTTTTCTGCCGGCTATGCTAAGCTGACGGCTCAAAAATGCGGTATAATAATCCTGAAGTATTGTCTCTTTCTCCACTTCGGATGCCGAAAGTGCTGTATGTTGTAAAAGCATAAATCAAATTACCATGTCAATCAGAAACGCGAAACAGATCGTATTTCATCATTTTTTCTTTATAGATTACGGATTCCGGAGCATAAGGTTTTATTTGACGAAAAATTAATCGAACTTTTTCCTGCTTCATTAATTTTGAAATTTTTATAAATGATTTGATGTAGTTTTCTGTAAATCAGTTGTTAATGAACATTGGTGAAAGTTCATTAAATTTGTAGAAATAGTGACATAAAATTGATTAACATAAATATAATCAGTATGAGATGTAGAAATTTAAGTATGGCTGCGATAGTCATTTTTGTTGTATTAGCCTGTACACAGCAATCTGAGAAAAAAATTGAACAGCCAAAAGAGAATGGTAAAATAGTTATATATCAGATTTTTACCCGACTTTTTGGCAATACAAACAGTACCAATAAACCTTGGGGGACCATCGAAGAGAACGGTGTTGGCAAGTTTAACGATATTACCGATTTGGCGTTGGCCGAAATCCGAAACCTTGGCGTAACGCATGTTTGGTATACCGGGGTACCGCATCATGCCGTTATCCGCGATTATACCAGTTTTGGAATTTCGAACGATGATGCCGATGTGGTGAAAGGGCGCGCCGGATCGCCCTATGCGGTGAAAGATTATTACAACGTGAACCCTGATTTGGCAGTTGATCCGGCCCACCGGCTCGATGAGTTTAAGGCGCTGGTGGAGCGAACCCATAAAAGCGGATTGAAAGTGATAATCGACATTGTTCCCAACCACGTGGCCCGAAACTATCATTCGCTTTCGAGCCCCGATGGCGTTACCGATTTTGGTGCAAATGATGATAAAAATGTTGAATATAAGCGTGATAATAACTTTTATTATATTCCGGGAGTAACATTTAAAGTACCTGTATTCGGTCCGGAAGAATTTCCGCTGGGCGGTGAAAAAAGTGCTACAGTTGATGGCAAATTCGATGAAAATCCGGCCAAATGGACTGGAAATGGTTCGCGAGCGGCTCAACCTTCGGTGTTCGACTGGTATGAAACCGTTAAAATCAACTATGGAGTACGTCCTGACGGGACCAAGGATTTTGACGAATTGACCGCGGCTTTTGATACTGCTTCAATCGCCAATCATTACAATTTCTGGAAAGACAAAAGTGTTCCCGATTCGTGGAAAAAATTTCGGGATATTGCGCTGTATTGGCTCGATTTTGGAGTCGATGGTTTCCGTTTCGATATGGCCGAGATGGTTCCGGTGGAGTTTTGGAGTTATTTGAATTCGACCATCAAAATGCACCGGCCTGATGCTGTTCTAGTTGCAGAAGTTTATAATCCTGCACTTTATCGTGAATACATCCGAAAAGGCAGAATGGATTATCTCTACGATAAGGTTGGCTTTTACGACTCACTCCGTGTAATTATGCAAGGCCGTGGCAGCACCACAGAATTGGTTAATGTTCAGGCTAAAGTGGCCGATATTGAGCATCATATGCTCCATTTTCTCGAAAATCACGATGAGCAACGAATCGCTTCAACCGGTTTTGCCGGAGACGCATTGATGGGAAAACCTGCAATGGTGGTTTCGGCAACCATCAGTACCTCGCCCACCTTGGTTTATTTTGCTCAGGAGTTGGGCGAGCCGGCTTCGTTCGATGCCGGATTTGGTAAAGCTACCCGCACTACCATCTTCGATTATTTTGGGGTACCTGCTTTGCAGCGGTGGGTAAATAGAGGCAAATTTGATGGTGGACTGTTGACGGCAGAAGAGATCGCTCTTCGCAATTTTTACAAGAAACTGCTCAATCTTACCCTTACGGCACCCGCCCTAACCGAAAAATATTACGACTTGCATACCCCAAATCTTACTACAACCAATTACAGCGACCGTATGATTAGTTTTGCAAGATATTGTGATACGCAGAAACTGGTAGTTGTCTCTAATTTCGATCGTCAAAAAACAGCTGAATTTGAACTAAAGATTCCGGCCGATTTGATTTCTTCCTGGAAGTTAAAAGAAGGGAAATATATGGCAATCGATTTGTTGAATGAAAGTTATCGCACTGAGTTGGTCGTTTTATCAAGCAGCGAAGGTTTATTGAAAGCAACAGTAGCTCCGTTGGCTTCGGCTATTTTGTCTATTGAAAAATAGGTATTTAACCAATTATTTTTTGGTAAGCAACCACATCCAATAAGCGCCCGAATTTTTCGCCAACCTGGCGGAATCGGGCGCAATTTTCGTACCCGCATTTCTCGAAAAGGGAAATACTGGCTTCGTTCTCGCCAGTAATAATGCCTAACAGATTTTTGATTCCGACCTGTAACGCTTCATGCTCAAGTTGTAATAACACTTTTTTGCCAATTCCCATTCCATGAAACTCGGGTCTCAGATAAAGGGTAACTTCGGCCGTACGGTCGTATGCTTGTCGCTTTTTGTACCAAATAAAGTAGCAATAGCCGCAAGTCGCACCATCATATTCAATCAGAAACGATTTGTATTTGGGATGTCCAATCAATATAAACTCTTTCAGCTCGTCGATGGTAATTTGTTCAGTATGAAAAGTGGCCGTTGAATGGAGGATATAATAGTCGTAGATTTCCTTTACAATGGCTAAATCTTTTTCTTGTAATGTATTGAATGTAATTTGCATGATATCTGGTTTCATAGTTTCACCACCCCGTAAAGGTAGAAAGAATGTGAAAATGTGTGCAATTGTAACGCTGACAGAAATCGATCTTATTTCAAAAATTTTTCGCGCCTTTGTAGATTTGTTAAGCCACCCAATAGGAAAATCAAACTTCCGGCGATGAGAAAGATTCTGTTTTTCTGCGATATTTGTGCCCAAACCATTTCGTTCATCCTGTCGGGAATTGCGTAAGGATTGTGAAAAACATTCCATTGGGTACGGTCTAAAGCATCGGTCAGAATCATAAGCGTTACACCGATAATAATCATTACAACTGCGGTTCCGTTACCGTTTTTTACCATTGTCGACATCAGAAATGCCAGCATACCCAGAAAAACAACCGGGTACATCAGTTGTCCCGACATAGCCAGCACGGGGAACGGGGTTAATCCAAAATAGCCAATCCAGCAAAACAAATACAGAATTGCCCAGGTCAGCAGGAAAATCATTACCAGTCGGACAAGCCATACTTTGTAACGGTAGTTGGGAATCCCGAAAAGAATTTCGAGGATGCGCGAGTCGGCATCGTTTTGAATGCCGAAAACAGTGGGGTAGAAGGCCAATAGTATTCCGGGGAAGAAAAGAATGCTGTAAACCGACGACGAGTCAAACCCTGGTTCATTCAGTACCAGACTTATTGACAACAGAATGAAAAAGAGCAATGCTGCCAGTACAAACCAGATGAAACGGCCTGCAAAAATGATTTTCAGGTTGTATTGCGCCATTTTTAGCGCCATTTTGAAAAGCATTTTCAGTTTGTGCTCTTTATGTGGAATTGATGATATATTCATAATTCAGAAATTAATATGCAACAGACAATTAATCAAGGCGTTTGATTCCTTTTAGCAAACAGAGATAAGCCTCTTCGAGAACCGGTTTAACCTGTATCGCATCATCGTTGGGTTTTTCGGCCGACAAAAAGCGAACCTTAATATTCTCGCCTTCACGCATATGGTGGACTACTCGATCTTTTGCGGGGAAGGCATCGAACTCTTTTGCCGGAATAGCAAATTGCCAAACCAATCCATCGGCCAGTTTGGCCATATCGTTTGGATGGCCGGCATAATGCAACTGTCCGCGGTTGACTACAGCTACCTGATTGCACGAACTCGAAATGTCTTCGATAATATGGGTAGAGAAGATAACAATCCGCTCGCGGCTCAATTCGACCAAAAGGTTTCTAAACCTAATCCTTTCTCTCGGATCGAGACCGGCCGTAGGCTCATCGACAACTAAAATGCGGGGCAAATGAAGCAATATCTGTGCAATTCAGATACGTTGTTTCATCCCGCCCGAAAAACCGCCGATTTTGTCATCTTTTCGATCCCAAAGATGGACTGAACTAAGTACATATTCAATTCGGCCGGCACGTTCACTGCTGTTGGTTAATCCTTTCAACATGGCCTGATAATCGAGGAATTCGTATGCCGACATATTTTCGTACGTGCCAAATTCCTGAGGCAGATAACCAATTAGTCCCTGCAATTCTTCACGTTTCTCCTGCGTATCGATGCCATTTATCCATACTTTGCCATAACTCTGTTCGTAAATGCCGCAGATAATACGCATCATTGTCGATTTACCGGCACCATTAGGCCCCAACAGCCCAATCATACCTGTACTGATTTCGAGTGATACCCCTTTCAATGCCTTGAATGGATCGCGCTTGCGGCCAATGATTGGCATTTGCTCGACTAATTTGAAGAAGAATCGACGACTACCGGCAAAACGGCCTGTCAATCTTTCGATATTTACCTTGTCGCGATAGAGCTTGTCAGCTGTGTATTTTACCGTAAGAGCAAAGTACCAAAGAACACCGATAAAGGCTACAGATCCTATTTTTTCCCATTTCATCCAAAAAATAAACAGAAACAAAGCCGGAATACCCCAATACAGCGTTCGGTAGATCCAGTCGGCCATTTTTTGCCACTTCGTGTTGCTTTGTGTTGCCGCCTTGTAATAAAGCATCTCTCTTACGGGATTCCACATTCCTAAAACCATAAAAAAGACGAAGTGGGAGAAGATGAAGATATACAATCCATTGCGCAGATAAACAAAGGCAAAGTAACAAACAAAAGCTAAAAGGGGCAATTGCCAGATAAAGAGATCGAAATCGCGCCAGGTTCGGTAGTATTTCAACTGGCCTGCACGCTCGCGGATATTGCGATTGCCCATCCACTCACGCACGAAACGGTTACCCCGATCATAGATTTTGACTAGATTTTGTACTTGAATAACAATCGGTTTAGTCGGATCGATAATAGTCTCTTTGGCTTTACGCAAACTGTTCATAATAAACCAGGTCGTTCCGGGAATTAAAAGGGAGATTACCACCAAATCGAGAAGTTTCCATAAAAAACCGCTCACTTCAGTGAAAATCAGTGTAACGCCAGCTACATATAAAACAGCTTGAATCAATTGAATCCGGAGTGGCAATTTGCGCATCCAGTCGAGAGCTGTTTCCAGTCCGGAATAAAAAGTAGGGATAAAAACCAGTGTCAATATTGTACTCATTCCCAACCCGCCAATGACCGTAATGGCAAATGGGGCACCGATAGCGCCCACATATTCATTGTCGCCCATTGCCAGTGGAACCATCCCAACAATTGTCGTGATAGCCGTAATCAGAATTGGACGCAAACGCGACATTCCGGCCGTAATCAACGCACGTTCTTTACGGTATCCACGTTTGCGCAGGATACCGGTATAGTCAATCAGAATAATTCCGTTGTTGACCACTACACCCAGCAATATCAGAAATCCGGTCAATGTGTTGGCATTGAACAAGCTGTTGCCGGAGAATATAAGGGCAAGGAACGAGCCGATTGCTGCCAATGGTATGGAGAGCATTAGTACGAACGGGGTGGCTACCGATTCGAAAACAGATGCCAGAATCATGAAGATCAAGATAAAGGCGGCCATAATCAGAAAATAAAATTCCTGTAAAGTATCTTCTTCGTGGATTACCTGAACGGCCATTCCGGAAGGCAAATTGTAGTTGGCAACCAAATTGTCGACTTCCAAACGGTACGACTCAAGCAAGGTTTTTGAATCCTGAGAGGCATCGACAAAGCGATATCTTACTTCTATCTGTTTTTCCTGATTCACACGGGTGATATTGGCATAACCCGATGAATAGACAATATCGCTAATGGCCTGCAAATCGTGCAACCCATTCTGGGCATCGGGAATTGGCAATGTGCGCAGGTCGGTGATGGTGCGGGGTTTGTCATTATCCTCTTCGGTTTGTCCAAGTTTAGGCATCTCGCGGATGGTAATGTCGTATTCTTCAGTGCCTTGTTTGAATGGAATATTGGTATTGATTTCTTTGCTGAAAGCATTTAACTCACCGGCAACACCTGCGAGCGAAATATTGTATTCGCTCATTAGCAATGGATGAAAATGAAGGTGAACTTCGGGACGATTGTCGGAATAGCTTACCCTGACCCCGTTCATCGATTCGAGTGATTGCAGGTAATACTGGAGGTCGGAAGCAACATTTTTCATTACATCGAAATCCTGGCCCTTAATCAGAATGCGTTCCCAGTTTGAGCCAATACCCATCATACGCATGAAATCGCCTGAACCGCCACCACCACCCATTTGTCCGTTGCCGGCGCTGCCGCTGTCGGAAGCATCTGTTACTTCAATTTCGGCTCCGGGGAGGTTTTCCACGCGGTTGTTCACATCGTCGCGTATTTGAGCTATCGAGCGTTTGGCAATTTTTCGGAAATCTTCCTTCATTTTTACGGTTACCGAAGCCTCTTCAGCCTGAATATTGCTGGTAACATCCTCAATTTCTTCAATTCCCTGCAGGCGACTTTCAATTTCAGTGACCACTTTATCGGCTGATTCAATGGTTGAACCCGAAGGCATTGTTACTGAAACCCGGAGCGAGTCCGTTTCAACTTCCTGAAGCGTATTGATGCTGACAGCCAGACAGATAAAAATAGTCAGGAAAAAGAAAACGACTACACTGACAATGGTTTGCGCTGGCTTGCGCAATGAATATTTCAATATCATGACATATCCCTGCACCAGACTGTTGCGTGTCGTTACCTGTGTGAAATTCACATTGCCGGCAGAACTCTTTCTTAAAAAGGCATAAGCCATCATGGGCACCAGCAGCATGGCTACCAACAGCGAAACCGTCAATGTCGAAATAATCGAAACTCCGATATTTTTGCCAATTAAGGTGACAAAGAAATTATCGGAAAAAAGAAATGGTAAAAATACGGTTACGGTAGTGAGTGTGGCAGCCATTATAGAGCGCCACACCTCGGTAGTTCCCTGAACGACAGCTTCCCGTGGCGGTTTTCCCTGCGCTCTTAACCGGTAAATATTTTCGAGAACAACTACACTGTTATCGAGGAGCATTCCCACTGCCAGTGCCATTCCCACCAGGGTTAAACTGTTGATGGTTATATCAGCAGCATAGAAAAAGTTGAAAGCGGTTAACACACTGATTGGAATAGCCAATGCAATGATTGAAACCAATTGCATGTTTTTCAGGAAGATCCAAAGCACAAAAATAGCCAGCAACCCGCCAACCAAAGCCAATTCGCCAATCTGATTGAGATTCTTCTCCATCGTTTCGGCAGTATTGCTTTGTACGGAGATTTCTATCTCTTTCGATGCAAGTTCAGCATTCAACTTTTCGATCACTGTCAATGTCTTCTCCGAAAGCTCAATCAAATTCGATTGCGAGTCGTTAACCAGCGAAACCGAAACAGCCTCTTTCCCATTAACCCGCGAATAGGAAGTCTGTTCCTTTACGCCGAAATATACCCTTGCGACATCTTTTAGCAGAATAGGGCCATCGGCAACTACAAGGTTTTCAATTTCAATGAGATTCTCAAATTCAGACGTAACATGGACAAAGAATTGTTGGTTTGAACCATAAACACTGCCGGCAAAAGCTCTTGATCGATAGTTTTGGGCAATTTTATTGCGGATTGTCGAAGCCGTGATTTTGTAGGCTTCGCAAACATCCATATCGAGTTGAATTTCTATCGATTTTTCGCGTCCGCCATAAATATTGACACCGGCAATCCCGTCAATATTTTGTAATTCAGGTGTGATTTTAGTATCAGTAATATTCCGAACCATATCGACCCCGCCGCTGCCCCGTACCTGTAACTGCATGAACTGGTTGTTCATCTGGCTCAAATCGACTTTTAATACCGTAACCTGAAATTGTTCTGGCAGCGTAGCTTTGATTTCATCGATCTTCTCCTGAAGTTTCAGGTAAGTATATTTGAAATTGACGTTTTTGTTGAATTCAATCATCACCGAGCCGCGCCTCGACTGAGCTGTCGACTCCATGTTTTCAATTCCCTGCAAAGTCCCAACCGCCCCTTCAATCGGAATAATTGCCTGGCTTTCCATATATTTTGGGTCGACTTCCTGCTGGCTGCTTACCTGAACATATAGCATTGGCAATTCGGCATTTGGGAAAAGTTCCATCGAGAGGTTTCTCCACGAAACGTAGCCCATCATGCTTAGCCCGACAAAGAGCATGCTGATAAGTACTTTCCTGTTGATTATGAAATTCATGAGTTTCTTTTTTCCGTTTTGGCCAATCTTGTTGGGTTACTCTTCCGAAACATTTTTCTCCTTGATCATCAGGTCGTAGAAGCAAGGGATAACCAAAATGGTCAGTAATGTGCTGGTAATCATGCCTCCAATTACCGCCAAGGCCATAGGCGACCGAAGCGAAGCACTATCGCCAAATCCGAAGGTGAGGGGCAGTAGTGCCAAAATGGTCGTCAAACTTGTCATCAAAATAGGGCGTAAACGCTGCTGGCCGGCCAGCGCGATAGCTTCAGCTTTTTTAAGCCCGCTTTGCCTGAGTTGATTGATTCGGTCGATTAAAATAATTGAATCGTTAACCGCGATTCCACCCAGCATGATAATCCCAATAAGGGCCATCATGTTAAATGTCTTCCCAAGAACAAAGAATAGCAATACGGTACCGACAATGGCAAACGGGATGGTGAACAGAATCACCAGAGGTTGTACCAACGATTCGAATTGCGATGCCAATACCATATAAACCAGTATGATGGAAAGAAGAAGGGCAAATTTAAGATTGGCCATCGATTCTTCCCTTTTCTGCTCTTCACCGGCAATTTTAACCCGATATTCGCCTGGAAGGTCAATGGTTCCAATCTTTTCTTTGATTTGTGTAACCACCTGGTTGAGCGAAGCATCTTTTTGAAGTTCTGTCATTACCTTTCCAATCCGATTTTGATTGCGATGATAAATTTCGTTTGGTGCGATACTCTCCTTGAGGATTGCCACTTCGTCGAGCCTGATGATTTGTGTTCCGTTCCGGATGGTCATTTGGCCCAGTTCAGCAAGGCTCATTTTAGGCAACCTGATGGTAATATCGCGCAACTCGCCGTTCTTGTCCAGCGACCCAGCCGTTTGGCCTTCAAGTTTGGCCGTAATCTGAGATACAATCTCGCTGACACTGATATTGTATGTGCCGGCCCTGAACCGATCGACCATAACATTTACTTCCGGATATCCCTGTTCTACATTGGTCCGGATATTGTACAATTCCGGTATTTTGGCAATAGCTTGTTCAATCTGGCGGGTTATTGTATCGATAGTCGCCAACTCTTCGCCGTACACTTCTACCACTATCGGTGCCTCCTGATTGCCCAGTATGCTTCTTAAAGCTGATTCATCCTGCAAAAAGCTTACCTGAAATTGTGGATTCCCGGCATACCACGATGCGATGGCGCTGGTAACCTGCGATGAATTGTACTTACTGTCCGGCTTCATTACCACTTTGACTTCTGCGGTATTTTCACCTTCAAAAACGGAGGTTGAACTGGTTGATAAACCGGCTGTCGGTCCGATACGTGAATAGACCGACTGCAAATCATCAGCCAGTAAATCTTTCAGCATACTTTCGATGGAAGCTACTGCGTCAGAGGTTCGCTGTAATGTGGTTCCTTCGGCCATTTTAATGTCAACGGTGAATTCCTTGCTTTCAGTTTTGGGCATAAACTCACTCCCGATAAAGGGAACCAATAGCAGTGAAAGTCCGACCAAAACAAATGAAACAATAACGATGCTCCAACGGTGAGGCAATGTTTTTTTCAAAAAATGACCATACCCTTCAAAATGGTTGTATTGTACCGAAACTTGCTTTTTATTTTTGAAGAAGAGATGGTAGAGCATCGGAATAAGAAAGATAGCCACAACCAACGACGAAATTAAAGAGAAGGTAACTGTAAGCGCTTGATCTTTGAATAATTCGCCGGATGCGCCGTGAATGTATACGATAGGCAGAAATACAACAATAGTGGTCAGTGTTGATGCGGTAATGGCCCCGCCAACTTCGGCAGCACCCTTAATGGCAGCTTCGCGGGCGCTCATACCGTTTTCGTGATTTCGAAAAATATTTTCCATTACCACAATCGCATTGTCAACCAGCATCCCTGCACCAAGTGCCAAACCACCGAGTGTCATAATGTTCAACGATAATCCGTTAAAATACATCAGGTTAAAAGTAGCGATAATCGAAATCGGGATGGAGAGACTGACAATCAGCGTTGTGCCAATACGGCGAAGAAAGAAAAAGAGGATAACCACAGCCAGAATAATTCCAATCATCAGTGTATCTTTTACTTCATCGATTGCACTGCTGATAAATGTTCCCTGGTTCGAAACTACCGTGAATTTGTAGCCCGGTAGCGACTTTTCGATGTTACCAAGCGCTTTTGAGATATCTTCGACAGCTTTTACCGTATTAAATTTTGTCTCTTTGTAAATCAGCAAGGCCACACAACGTTCGCCATTGATACGGACAATATTTTCAGGCTCTTTGTTGGCAAACGAAATTTTGGCCACATCACGCAAATAGGTGGGAGCCTTTTCGGCAGTTGTACTGCCTGCAATAGGTGATTTATAGCCAATTACCAAATTTTCAAAATCTTCAATATCCTGTAACAGGCTTACCCCTTTAACTACATATTGAAGGCCGGTTTCGGTGATTGTCCCGCCCGAAATGCTTCGGTTGTATGCATCAATTCTTTGCGACAGTTCGGCAACGGTAATGTTGTACGATTCGAGTTTATAGGGGTCAGTTTCAATCTTCACCTCATTTTCTTCGACGCCCGAAAGTTCAACTTCTGCAATTCCTTCGAGCCTGACCAACTCGTTGCGGATATAGTTTTCGGCCACTTTGCGCAACTCGTTCATGTCTTTGATGGTTTCGTGCGCCATACCAACAATCACTACGGGCTTGGTGTTCGGGTCATGTTGGGTAATGGTCAACTCATCAATTTCAGCGTTTTGCGAATAGCTGGTCAGCGCTTTCTGCAAATCGAGAAATGCTTCGTCCATATCCTTTTCCCAGGTATATTCAACCGTTATTTGAGCAGAACCAGTACGCGATACAGAAGAAACTTCGACCACGCCACTTTGCCTGATGGCCAGCGCTTCAATGTTTTCGACATAAAGTTTCTCCATCTCTTCGGGTGGTCGTTCTCCCGATTTAATCTCGACAAATACTTTGGGCGAGTTCAAATCTGGGAACAGGTCTATCCCCAATTTCTGGTAGGAGATTATTCCAAGCAATAAAATCCCAAGAATGGCCATCAATATGGTAACCGGGTAGTTTACTGCAAAATTGGTCAGTTTTTTCATCCGTTTTCTGTTTTGTATATCGGGAAATGGATATCCGGAATTTTATAAATGAAACTCATTATCTGCTTATTTTACAGAATGATGAGGTGAGATAATATTTTAAGATAAGTTAAAGATTCTCTATTTGATGATTTTAACCTTCGAGCGGTCGCGAAGTGTTTCGTAACCTTTAATCACGACACGGTCGTTAACCTTCAGCCCTTCAATAACTTCAACTTCGGTTTCGCTTTCGAGGCCTGTGGTGACAATTCTTCGTTGGGCAGCGCCTTTGTCGACTATATAAACGGTCTTTCCACGGTTGCCCGAAACAATAATTTCTTTGGGGATAACGATAGCGCTGTCTTTGCGTGCGATTTCGATATCGGCTTTCACAAACATTCCCGGGCGAAGTTTTAGCTCTTGATTTTCAATAAGCATTTTCCCTTTGAACGTGCGGGTTTCCGTACTGACTACCGGTGAGAGTTCGTTGATTTGCGCCTTTAACGTGTCGTTTGGAAGGGTGTAATTGGTAATCGAAACTTCCTGTCCGAGCTTTATTGTGGTTAGAAATTTTTCAGGAAGGTTTATTTCCATCATCAACTTACTGTAATCCATAATCGTAACAATAGTCGTGCCTGATGCTGTACGGGTACCGTCGGTAACATGTGGTAAGTCGACAATTACTCCCCGGAACGGGGCTTCCACACTCATTTTTTCCAACTGGATACGGGCGTTCTCGAAAGCTGTTTTGGCATCGGCCAGCGAAACTTCAGAGTTTTTTAGTTCCCTGAATGTTACACCGCCCTTATCGTAAAGCGATTTTTGTTTCTGATACTCCAAATCAGCAATTTCAAGATTCAGTTTTCGGGTATCAATGGCTGTCGAATTGACATATTCCGGATTTTCAAGTCGAACAATTACCTGTCCTTTTTCGACCATGTCGCCAAGTCTGAATGTCGTACCCGTTTTTGGGTTTCTGGCAAGATGGTAATCGCCGGTCATTTCGGATGTCAATACCACCTGACTGGCTGCACTTGCCGTTCCTGTGGTGTTAATATACTGAACAATAGGTTTTTTCACAACGTCGGCAACCGAAACCGGGGCTGCTAATTCATTGTCGATTTGATTGCCTTGATTGTTGCAGGCGGCAAGCACCGGAATAATGGCCATTGCTAACCATTTGATACTGTTTTTCATGTGAAGTTGGTTTTATTTTTTTGCTGTTAATTTTTTTGATTGGAACGATATTCTTCAAAGAACTTTTCAGGAACTACCGGTTCGTTAATGGTAAAATCGTAAAGCGACTGAATTTTTAGATTCAGAAGTTCGATTTTATAATTGATAAGCGATTGGGCATAAGCCATTTTCTTTTCCGAAAGCTGAGTTTGATAGAGATTCAGATCCATACTGGTTAAGTCGCCGTTCTGATATCGTTCAAGATTGATATCGTAGGTCAATTGCGAATTGTTTTGGTTTTGCAACGCAATTCCAATCTGATCTTTCAGGTTCGAAAGGTTGCGAACGACTTGCCGGATATCTACCTTAATCTGCACTTCCTGGTTGGTCAGGCCCAATTGTTGCGACTTGATGACTGCTTCCTGTGCCCTGATGCGTGCATTTCTTTCGCCCCAGTCGAAAATCGGCACATTAAAACCGATAGAGACTTTGGGACTTTTAGTTGGATTTTTGTAGATGTCTGAAAAGGTCGAATTGTCGCCCGTCAAACCCAAAGACAGGTTCATCGAGCCGGCAAATTCGTTCATCGCCTTTACCTGAATCATGTCGAACTGCGAGGTTTCGACATTAATTTGACGCTGACGAAGCTCCATTCGCGATGCAAGGCCATGTTCCAGTGCTTTTTTTCCATCAATCTCGATAGGCGTAACATTCACATCGGTCATGACCGAAATTTCTTCGAAAATGTCCATTCCGATATATTGTTTGAACTGGTCTTTGCCATATTCGAGCGAAACGCGTGCAGACTCAACACCCGATTTGGCCGTCGATAAGTTTACTTCAGCCTGAAAAAGTTCCTCTTTGGCGGCGAGTCCGGCTTCCACTTTATTTTTGATGATATCGTAACTCTTTTGGGTATTGGCCAGTTCATCCTCACGAATCGTTAGGCTCATCTGGGCTAAATAGACATTATAAAAATATTGTGAAACATTTCTTTCGAGGCTTAACCGCTGCATCGCATAGCTGAGCATCGCATTTTCATGATCCAATTCGAGATTCTTTATCTGAAGTTTAGTCCTGTTATAGGTAAAGAGCGGTTGCGACAGGCTCACATAGAGGTTGTTGAAAAACGATTTGTTGGTAACCTTGTTGAACTCGCTGTAGTTGCTTTGCCACCCAAATTGGTTATTCAATGAAATTGTACCATCGGTAAGGGCAATGGGTTGCCTGACGGTAAAAGTTCCGCTGGTATTAAATGTTTCGTTGGTGTTCCATTGCGAATAGAAATCGTTGAAGGAGCGATTCTGGCTGTAATCAATAGGGTTTACAGTCAGCGAGAACTGCGATTTCATGGCTGCTCGCTGGGCATTCAGCGATTCGCGTGTACGCTCTAGATTGTAGAGCGAACTTTGTAAACTTGGACTGTTCTGCCCGGCTATCTCTAAGGCCTGCTCAAGTGTAATAATTTGCTGTGCCACCACCGGACTGGCTGCACAAAACAGAATGGCAACGAGTGGTAAATAGATTTTTTTCATTGATTTATTGTGTCTTAATTTTCTTTTACCAATTTAATGGCATCGGCAAACACGGTTCTGGCTTTCGATTCGTTGGTTAATTCAATTCGCGCAACATCGGCCGAGAAGTGATAGCTTCCCAGTTCAACCCATCCGCTTTCAATATCTTTTATATCAATTGTTTGGGTGTCTTCTCCGTCATCATGGACGATTTTGAAGATATACTCCTGCGTACCATCATCGTCATTTCCACGCCAGCCGCCAAACCTGATTCTGGGAATGTAGGCAAAGGCTTTGTAATAACCGCCATCTTTTACCGGGAGTGTCCATATAGCCTTATGGTCGCCATTACCGCTTTTACAGTAGTAGGCCGATCGGATTTGTTTGCCATAGAATTGATCGTTTGTCGTCAATGTCCAGTCTACTTGGGGGTTCCACATGTTCATCCCTTTGTATTTCAAGTCGTCGGCAGTTGGTTTTGCACTAAAAATACGCTTGATAAGGCTCGACGATTGCGGTTGCTCGATGGCAAAACCGCTATCCTCGGTATCGACAATAATTTCATTTGGCTCAGCACCGTCGAAATAGGCTATGACCTCTTCTTTTTCTTCGAACATGGCTTTGTCATCCGTTTCAATTTTATCAAAACGTTCCGAAATTGCTGACGGAATATTATGCGAGGCAAAAGTGTTTACAGTCATCATACGCGGACTCTGATTGAGCAAGTAGGTTACCCTTTTTGATTCTTTTGCGCCTAATGCCAATGTTTTTTCTATCAGATCATCGCTGCCCGGTCCCATAAACATACGTGGGCCACCGCCACCAC
>CAYOJD010000024.1:2906-30238 GCA_964404205.1 uncultured Prolixibacteraceae bacterium | reverse complement strand
ATATCGGTACGGCATTGAATGCAGCTCAGATAAAAGAACGTGATGTAACCGGATGTCAGATTATCAAATCAAATTTCAATGCAATAGTGGCCGAAAATTGCATGAAAAGCGAGGAGATTCAGCCCCATGAGGGAAAATTCAACTTTGCCCTGTCCGATCAATTGATCGAATTTGGCGAAAAACAGGGGATGTGGATAACGGGTCATGTGCTGATTTGGCATTCGCAGGCACCCAAATGGTTTTTTATCGATAGCCGGGGAAAAGATGTATCGCGCGAGGTGCTGATTGAACGGATGAAAACCCATATCTACACGCTGGTAGGCCGTTACAAAGGCAAAATTAAAGGGTGGGATGTGGTCAACGAAGCCATTGAAGATGATGGCAGTTACCGGCAGAGCAAGTTTTATCAGATTATTGGCGAGGACTATATACGGCTGGCTTTTCAGTTTGCCCGTGAGGCCGACCCCGATGCCGAACTCTATTACAACGACTATTCGATGGCCAATCCTGGCAGGCGTTCCGGAGTGGTAAAGATGGTGAAACAGTTGCAGGCTCAGGGTGTCAAAGTCGATGGTATTGGCATGCAGTGCCACATCGGACTGGATTATCCCGAACTCGGCGAGTTTGAGAAGAGCGTGGAGGCTTTTGCCGCTTTGGGTGCCAAGGTGATGATTACCGAGATGGACATCACCGTTTTGCCGATGCCCGACCTCAATGTGGGAGCCGATGTCTCGGCCAAATACAAGTATCAGGCGGAGCTGAACCCCTACGCCAAAGCACTTCCCGATTCGGTTGACAAAGCGCTTCAGCAACGTTACTACGACTTTTTTATGCTTTTTCTGAAGCATCAGGATAAAATCTCGCGGGTAACGATGTGGGGCCTTACCGATGGTCAGTCGTGGAAGAATAACTGGCCTGTAATGGGAAGGACCGACTATCCGTTGCTCTACAACCGGAATTATCAGCCCAAACCTGTGGTGGCCAGGATTATCGAAGCTGCGATGAAAAAGTGATTGCATTAAAGGAAATATTCTCGGAATAAGAAATTTACGAATGAAGAAACCAAGATATTTAGTTGAACATCTCTACACGGCCGATCCGGCAGTGCATGTTTTTAACGGGAAACTTTACCTCTATCCCTCGCACGATGTAGAGTCGGGTATACCTGAAAACGACAATGGCGATCATTTCGATATGCGTGATTACCATGTTTTTTCGATGGAAACAATTGATGGTGCCGTAACCGATCATGGTGTAGTGCTCGATGTTAAGGATATTCCATGGGCAGGCCGTCAGTTGTGGGACTGCGATGTGGCTTTTAAAGACGGTCGTTACTATCTCTATTTTCCGTTGAAGGATCAGACTGATATCTTTAGGATTGGAGTAGCGGTGAGTGATAAGCCGGAAGGGCCGTTTGTTCCGCTCGATGCCCCTGTGAAGGGCAGTTATTCTATCGACCCTTGTGTTTTCCGCGACAGCGATGGTGCACATTATATTTATTTTGGCGGCTTGTGGGGTGGTCAGCTGCAGCGTTACCGCAACAACAAAGCCATTGAGTGTGGCCACGAACCCGATGATGATGCCCCGGCACTTCCATCGAGGGTGGCACGACTGAGTGAGAATATGTTGGAGTTTGGCGAAGTGCCCCGGGAGGTAGTGATTCTTGATAAACAGGGCGAACCGCTAAAGGCCGGCGACCACGAAAGGCGCTTCTTCGAAGCTTCGTGGATGCACTTTTACAATGGCAAATACTATTTTTCGTACTCTACCGGAAATACACACCTGCTCTGTTATGCCACAGGCGATAATCCGTACGGGCCATTTACTTTTCAGGGAACTATCCTAACCCCTGTGGTGGGCTGGACTACCCACCATTCGATTGTGGAGTTTGGCGGCAAGTGGTACCTCTTTTATCACGACAGTGTACCGTCGGGCGGGCGAACCTGGTTGCGCAGCCTAAAAGTAGTCGAGCTGGAATATCGTCCTGATGGATCGATTGTTACGCTTGATGGAATGGCTTAACAGACCTTTCAGGGCGGTTTATTGGGAGATGCGAATCATCCGGTTTGGGATAAATCTGGATTAAATCATCGATGGATCTGAGATAAATCAATATCTTTATTTGAAAGAAAAGCTTTCTTTCAGATGACAGCCAGAATGGAGTTTCTCCTGACTGCCGTCTGAAAAAATGATGAAAATGCAGGCATGGGGAGTCTAAATTATCGGTTGGTTATTGGGTTTATCATCAGTCTTTTATGGTCTGGTCATCTCTTCGCGCAGAAATTTCATAGTATCAATGCTCGTTTTGGCATCTCTGTCAGGGAGGCCAATTCGGTATGCAAGGACGATAACGGTTTTATCTGGGCTTCATCGAAGACCGGTATCATCCGTATTACCGACGATGATTACCGGCATTACCCTCTTCCGTACGAGTCGGCCAATGCCATTACCGTCGAACTGTTTTCCGCACCATCGCACCTTTACGCTTTTACCAATAATGGTCAGTTGTTCAGTTACAACCCGATACTCGATCGGTTTGAGTTGTTGGTTAATTTAAGTACTATCCTCAATGACTCTTATCTGAATACATTCAGTATATTGATCGACAGTTCCGGTGTTTTTTGGATGGCACTTTCGTCAGGGTTATATAAATACGAGTCGGGGGAATTGAAGTTTGTCGAGAAATTTTTCTCCGACAGGGCCACCATGACCTGGTTCGACAGCCGCCAAATCATCATTGCCACCACCGAGGCTATTTGGCTGTTCGATATCCAGTCGCTCAGCAAAATATGTTTGCACCAGTACGACGAAGCGACTTCGACGGTGCCCTCGCTTTTCTTTGATAAACAGCAAAATAAATTGTGGTTGGGTACATTTTCGAGAGGACTATATTGTTACGATTTTAATCTCAATATCCTGAAAGAGGTTTTGCCCAGTTCGCTGCCCAGGCAGCCTATGCTTGCACTGTCAGATTATACCAACCACTCCATTTTAGTAGGGATCGATGGTCAGGGAATTTGGGAAGTAAGCAAACAAGGCGACAAAATTGAAAAGGTGTTTAAGGAGAGTGTCGATGATTCAAATTCTCTGCGGGGCAACGGGGTATATGATATTTTTCGTGAAGGCGATTCGCGGATATGGGTTTGTACCTACAGTGGCGGTGTTTCTTATTTCGATATGCGCTCGCCGCTTGTCAATCAGATAACCCACCACCCGAACGAGGCCCGTTCGCTGGTCAATAACGATGTGAACAACGTGATAGAGGATCACTGGGGAAAAATGTGGTTTGCCACCAACAATGGAATTAGTTGCTGGGATCGCACATCGGACCGCTGGCAAAGTTTTTATGGAAACAAAGTGGAGCAGGCGCAGGTGTTCCTGTCGCTTTGCGAAGACGACAAAGGGCGGATATGGGCAGGTACTTACTCGTCGGGTTTTTATATCCTCGATGGGAAGAGTGGCCGCGAATTGGCACACTATTCGAGTAAAGTTAAAGGCTCACCTATTTTGAGCGACTTTATTTTCAGCATATTCAAAGATAGCAGAGGGAATATCTGGCTGGGTGGGGTCGACGGTAATTTTTCCTGCTATCTCTCCGCTGAAGATCGGTTTATTTCCTATCCTGATGAGCCCATCAATACTTTTGGCGAATTGGCAAACGGCGATATTGTACTGGGTTGTACCTATGGCATTTCGCTGCTCAGCCGAAGTTCGGGGGAGATAAGAAAGGTGTTGGTTGGGGTGTTGGTGCGCGACCTGTTGGTTCTCGATGGCTATATTTGGATCTGTACCGGCGGCGACGGCCTGCTGCGTTACAACGTCGCCAATGGGACTGTTGAGAAATTTACCCTCCATTCCGGGTTACCCTCTAACTTTGTAAGTAGTATTATTCAGGTTGACAATTATTTGTGGATAGGAACGGAGAACGGAATTTGCCGCATGGATTTAACCGACCAAAGCATCAGGATTTTCTCTTCGGTTTTGCAGCTTTCAACCATTTCGTTCAACAACAGTGCCCGGTTCAGGCTGCAAAGCGGGCATCTGGCATGGGGTACCAACAATGGAACTGTCACTTTCGACCCCCATTCGATTGACGAGATACCGTTAACCGGAACAATATTCTTTCAGGATCTCTCCGTTACCGGACGTTCTGTTCGGGAAATTCCGGCGTTTAAACTCGATAAGCCGATTAATGAACTGAAAAATATTAGCCTGAAATATACACAAAATACGATGAGGCTTGAACTGTTGCCCATTGGCGTTCCGGCCGGTGCCCGCTTCTCGTGGAAACTCGAAGGCTTCGACAAAGAGTGGACCCCGCCTATCAACAACCGCATTATCACTTACACCAATATTCCGAACGGAGACTATCAGTTGAAAATAAAACTGTTGGACAACTCCCTTTCGCAGGTTATCAGCGAACGTTCTTTACAGGTTCGCATTATACCACCCTTCTGGATGACCGGCTGGTTTTGGCTGGTGGTTTTTATCGTGTTGATGGCCATTGTTTTATTGGTCGCTTCCTATTATGTCGATAAAATAAAGCAACGGCATACCGAAGAGAAGGTGCGGTTTTTTACCAATACGGCCCACGAAATCAGAAACTCGCTTACGCTGATTAAGGCACCTGTCGAAGAGTTAAGCCATGAAAAGGAGCTTTCGGATCAGGGAAAATATTATCTGCATCTGGCTATCGAACAGGCACGTAGACTGACTTCGGTGGTGACGCAACTGATGGACTTTCAGAAAATGGATATTGGCAAAGAACAACTCGCCTTGGCTATGACCGACATTGTGGCCCTTATTTCGCACCGCAGGTCGATGTTCGAATCGTTTGCCAAAACCAAAGGCATCGAACTGCTTTTCACCTCCGACAGGTCGGGTTATATTTCCGCTATCGACGAAGTAAAAATGGAAAAAGTGATCGATAACCTGATTTCCAATGCAATAAAATATTCTCATCCCAATGGGATAGTGGTTGTCGATCTGAAATGTGATGCCAGAAAGTGGATTTTACGGGTAAAAGATCAAGGTATTGGTGTGAGCCGGAAAGCACAGCGAAAGCTATTCAAGGAGTTTCACCGTGGAGCCAATGCTATCAATGCCAAGGTGGTAGGATCCGGAATTGGGCTGCTTTTAGTGAAAAACTATGTAACCCTTCATCGAGGTAAAATTCAGTGCATCAGCCAGGAAGAGGTAGGCTCCACTTTTCAGGTTACCATTCCCTACCGCGAAGTGGAACACGGCAGAAGGGTGATTACTGCATCGACCGAGGAGTTTATAGATCTGCCTTTTACCGAAGAGATTATTCCGAACCTGCTCGACGACAAACAGGGGCAGGTAAAGGAGATGAAAATTCTGATTGTAGAAGACAACGACGATTTAATCTACTTTATGCAAACCGCGCTGGGCCGGGAGTTTAAGGTGTCGACTGCCGAAAACGGTGAAGTTGCGTGGCAATATATTCAAAAGCGGTTGCCCGATTTGGTGGTGTCGGATGTGATGATGCCCGGGATGGACGGATTCGAATTGTGCCGGTTGATGAAATCGACTTATGAAACCTCGCATATCCCCATTATTTTGCTAACCGCACTGACTGAGAAGAACGATCAGTTGCAGGGGTTGGGGCTGGGTGCCGACGATTATCTGACCAAACCATTTGATGTTAACCTGTTGATACAGCGTATTAAAACCATTATTAGCAACCGCGATACAGTCAGGGAGAAGGCCGTGAAAATGATTAACGGGAATACCACAGAGCCTATTATGTCGAACGAACTGAACGACAAATTTATGAAGAAGATGCTCGAAGTGGTACGGGCCAATATTGTCAATACCGAATTTGGGAAAGAGGAATTTGCCCGGGCCATGAACGTGAGTTCGTCGTTGCTTTACAAAAAGATAAAATCACTGACCGATCAGTCACCTACCGATTTTATCAAGACCATCAGGCTGAGCCACGCGATGGAATTGTTGCAATCGCGCAGATATTCGGTTACCGAGGTGAGCGAGCTTTGCGGCTTTACCAGTGTGGGCTATTTCAGCACCGTATTTCGCAAACATTTTGGCAAGCCGCCCACCGAGTTTTAGCTTCATCCTAACGTTTGATACACGCCATTCGTCAATATTCACCAATTCTCCGGCTACCCCGGATGTAAAGTTTCTGTTCCCGTCAGCCAACGTGAGAACCGGCACAGTTTTTCGCTGCAATTATTTGCTGAATTGTTTCCCTGCTCGGCCCGGATACCCGCTGTTATTCGGGGAGAGGGACTTTCCATTAAAATGTTTTGACCTTTTATCAAATCAATACGAATTGAAATTTTTGTTTGTATGATTTGTAAATATCTGTGAAATAGAATAATAGGCTGAAATATCTAAAATCGAAAAAGGAATATCTATAATTGAAAGTCACTCCGGTTTGTCGTCGGTACTTTTACGTTCAGATAAACCAAAACTTGTATGAGAAAAATTGTTGCAGGGCGCTCCGTTGGGTGCATTGTGCCGATGCTTCTACCTGCCATATATGCTTTTCCGCACGCCTCAGCACCGAGAGTTTTGGTGCAGCGTTTACATTTATCACCGGATAAGCGGCCGTTGGCTCTCTCCGTCAATACTCCTTCCAGCATTTTTCTTCTCCGTAATTGCTTCAACAGCCCCGTTTGTCGGGTTTGAAGCAAGCGCCGTCAATTGAAATAATTAACCAAAATAGAATGAACACAGGATTGAAATCGATAGAAAAGTTAAAAGTCTGTATTCGTGATCCGATTTTTTTAAGCTAAAGGGTCCGTTCAGAGAAGAAGGTTCTTGAATGTTTGAGACGATGCTTCCGATGAACAAACGACCGATGAGAGTTGAGTTTTTAAATCGTTGAAAATCTGTTTTTTATTAACTAAAATTAACTATGATGAAAAAAAGACGCTTGTTAAGGGTGGTCAGCTTAATCGTGCCACTTTTATTAATCTCTATCTGGAGCTTTGGCCAGCCGATTACGGTTCGGGGTAAGGTCAAAGAGAAAGCAGGAAATCCGATCCCCGGTGCCACTGTGGTAGTAAAGGGAACGGCGCAGGGTACCGTTACCGATCAGGATGGAAATTATACCCTCAATAATGTGAACTCAAATGCCCTGCTCGACTATTCTTTTGTAGGGATGAAAACGGTTGAGATAGCCGTGAATGGCCGCACGACCATTGACATAGAGTTGGAAGCCGATGTGTCGGAAGTTGAGGAAGTTGTTGTGGTGGGTTATGGTACCCAGCGAAAAGAGGCTGTAACCGGGTCGGTTGCTTCGGTTAAAGGGGATATCGTCCGCGAAGTACCGTCGGCCAATATTTCACAGTCGTTGCAAGGACGCGTGGCTGGTGTCGAAATGTCACAAACTTCATCGAAACCAGGTTCTACGATGCAAATCAGGGTTCGTGGTACCCGTTCGCTGAATGCCTCCAACGATCCGTTGGTCGTTCTCGACGGAATCCCGTTTTCGGGTTCAATCAGCGACCTCGATCCCAATGATATCAAGAGCATTGATATTTTAAAGGATGCCTCGGCAACCGCAATCTACGGTTCGCGTGGGGCCAACGGTGTATTGTTAATTACCACCAACAAAGGACAAAAAGGACAGAAAGCTACATTCACCTATAATGGTTATTATGGTGTAAAAAGTGTTTTTGGCGAATATCCGATGATGGAAGGTCCTGAGTTTGTAGAGCTGCGTAAAACAGCAGGTTTGTACACCAACTCGCTCGATGAGGCCGATGATGTAAATACCGATTGGCAGGATTTGCTCTACAGAAAAGCAATGGTAACCAGCCACGATATCAATGTTGTTGGCGGCACGGAAAAGAGCAACTACAAGTTTGGCATGGGCTATTACGAAGACCAGTCTGTTCTTCCCGGACAGGATTACAACCGTATCTCGATGCGTGGTTCGCTCGACCAGGAAATTGGCAAGTATATCAAAGTCGGGTTTACCACCAACAATAACTATTCGGTCAGCAATGGGAACAATATGGGTGTTTACGGAGTGTTGAATTCATCGCCCATTGCCAATCCGTATAACGAAGATGGCTCGCTAAAAAGGGTGATCCGGATGCCGATGGAAGATCAGTGGGTTTATACAGAGGAATCGGTTGAAGCTTTGGGTGACAAATGGATCGACCAAACCAAATCGTATGGTTCATACAACACCATTTACGGCGATGTCAAAATACCCGGCGTTGAGGGGTTAAAATATCACATCAATATTGGTTTGAACTATCGTCAAAGTACCAGCGGCGCTTACACCGGCGAAGGTGTATTCAGCTCGGTGGCTACAACCGTTTCGACTGCATCTATCAGCAACTCGCTCTCTACCAACTGGGCAGTCGAAAACCTGATTACCTACGATCGCGCTTTTGGCAAACACACCCTGAACATCACGGGTTTGTACTCGGCTGAAGAGAGTTTTTACAACCGCTCTCACGTTTCGGCAAAAGATATTCCTGCCGATGCCTTTCAGTTCTACAACCTTGGGCGTGCCGTTGAACAACCAATTATCAATCCGGACAACCAGTATTACAATAAAAGTGGCTTAATGTCGGGAATGGGCCGTGTGATGTATTCGTACGACAACAAATATATGCTTACTGCAAGTTACCGTGCCGATGGATCTTCAAGATTGGCAAAAGGGCACAAATGGGTTTCCTACCCTGCAGTATCGGCGGGCTGGAATATGCACAACGAGGCTTTCATGAAAAGTATCACTTGGATCGATCAGTTGAAACTCCGTGTTGGTTACGGTGTTGCTTCGAACCAGTCAATCGACCCCTATTCTACACTTGGACGTTTGGGTACCAGGCCATATAACTTTGGCTCCACCAACACCACCGGTTTTTATGTAACCGAATTGCCGAACCCCGAACTGGGCTGGGAATACTCTTCGACCATGAACTATGCCGTCGATTTTGGGTTACTGAAAAACCGTTTAACCGGTACCTTCGAGTATTATCAGACCAAAACCAACGACTTGTTGTTTAGGGTTGGCTTGCCACTCACTTCGGGTGTGAGCAACTATATGGCCAATGTGGGCGAATCGGAAAACAAAGGTTTCGAACTTTCGCTCAATGGTGTGATTCTGGACAATTACAACGGTTGGACATGGGAAGCCGGTATCAATCTCTACAGCAATCATAATGAACTGACTTCGCTGGCTTCGGGCCAATTGCGCGACGAAAATAACTGGTGGTTTGTCGGCCATCCTATCGATGTGATTTACGACTATGAAGCAGTTGGCCTTTGGAACCAAACTGATCCTGATTATCAATTTCTTCAGAAATACGAACCAGGTGGGAACGAAGGGATGATCAAGGTTAAATATACCGGCGATTACAATGCTGATGGTTCACCGGTCAGAAAAATTGATGCCCCCGACCGTCAGATTATGAGTATGGAAGCTGATTTTCAGGGTGGTTTCAATACCCGTGTAGCCTATAAAAATTTCGACCTTAATGTAGTGGGTACTTTCAAAAGCGGCGGTATATTGATTGCCACGCCTTATGGTGCCAATGGTTACCTTAATATCCTTAGCGGACGCCGGGGAAACATTAAAGCCGATTACTGGACCCCGGACAATACCGATGCCAAATTCCCGAAACCGGGTGGTCTTGGTGGCGACCAGCCAAAGTATTTGAATTCACTCTCTTATTTCGATGCTTCGTACATGAAAGTGCGTACCATTTCACTGGGATATAATTTCGAAAAAAGCGGATGGCTGAAAAGATCGGGTATTACAAACCTTCGTTTGTATTGCACCGTTACAAACCCGTTTGTGTTCTTCTCTCCTTACGAAAAAGAGTCAGGCATGGATCCGGAACCCAACTCATACGGCAACGAAAATGCTGCGGTACCGATGTCTAATAACCTGAGACGTTTGCTGACGATTGGTACGAACACCCCTTCTACCCGTAACTACTTGTTTGGTATTAATGTAACATTCTAAAAACGATAACCATGAAACATTTACATGTGAAAAAATATATAGGAATAGCACTGCTGACGCTCTTCATGGCAGGATGTTCTGATATTTTGGAGGAAGCCCCTCGCAGTATATACACTCCGGAGTACTTTAAAACGGAGAAAGGGGTCAAAGGGGGAATCACCTCGCTGTATGCACATTTGCGCAACATTTATGGGAATGGCTATTTTTATGCCAGTACCCAATCGGGTACTGACGAAGGGACTTGGGGCCAAAATGTGAACGCAGATGCCAAGACTGCCGATTTTTCGGGTGTCGGGGCATTCTCGGCATCGACCAACCCTGCTGCTGCTATTTGGGGAGTATTCCCGAATATTAATACGGCCAGTGGTATTATCGAAAATGGAGAAGCCGTTGGTGTTGCGCCCGCGTTGTTGGGCGAAGCCCGCTTTTTTCGTGCATTCGATTATCTGTTGCTCGTCCAAACTTTTGGCGGCGTGCCGCTCGATTTAGGTGCCGGTGAAATGAAATTCAACACTTCGACTGTCAGGACTTCCGTAAGAAATACCGTTCCCGAAGTGTATACCAAAGCAATTTTTCCCGACTTGCTTACCGCCATTACCGATTTGCCTGACGCTCCTCGTGTAACAGGTGCCGTTACCAAAACGGTTGCCCGCCTGTTTTTGGCAAAAGCATATCTTGCCTACGGCTGGTGGTTGCAAAACCCGGCCAGTATTCCTACTTATCCGGAGGCCCAGCGGACGGACCCTGACGGACACGATGCCCAGTGGTATTTTCAGAAAGCATACGACTATGCTGTAGAGGGTATTGACAATGCCGGTACCAATTATCAGTTATTGTCCTATTTCTACGATGTAAACGTCGGTTCTAACGACCGCAACAAGGAGTGCATGCTTTATGCCGACCATACCCAAACCAGCGATTTGTACAATGGTGCAGTGGTTACCGGTTTCGGCCCGGGTGATGTAGGCGGAAACATAACCCCTTGGTTTACCCAATGGAACTATGGCGATCTCAGAAGTTCTTCATCAGCTTCTACATGGACCGCATTCGGTTCTGTTCAGCGCGAAGCGGTTCAGATTCACGGTCGCCCGTGGACAGCCGTTGCTCCGACACACGAGGTTATTATCAATGTTTTTGCCGATAAGACCAATGACTCGCGTTATGATGGGACATTCTCGACCGTGTATCGCGGCAACTGGACCAAAAACCCCAACGATGCCAGCAAATCGGCTTACAATGCAAACAGTTTGCAAGTACCAACAGGTGGCGCAATATTAACTTTCCTTGATAGTGATCCTGGAACGGTTACCTATCCTTCGGGAGCGGGCCAAAGCAATGTTGGTGCAGGTTGGATTGCCGGACGAGCCGACTGGGTGGTTACGCCCAGAGGCATCAGCCGTTATATGTTCCCGGGCTTGTGGAAGATTGGTATTTACCGTACCGACAACGGAACTGGTTTAGGCGAAATGAACACCTCAAGCACCCGTCCGTTTGTAGTAGCCAAATTCTCAGAACTATATCTTGTTGCAGCCGAAGCTGCGGTTAAAGGTGCAACTACTACTGCCGGAAAGAGCGCCAGAGAACTGCTTCTGGTTCTTCGAGAACGTGCCGGAAAATGGAGATGGGATAAAGCAGCCAATGCTGCAAAAGCTCAGGATAATAGTGCTGCCATGAATGCTGCCACACCGGCTACCATCACGCTCGATTATGTGCTGGACGAACGCTCACGCGAGTTGTTTGGCGAAGGAATGCGTTGGTACGATTTGGTACGCACCCAAACATGGCATACGAGGGCAGCGACTTATACCATTTGCGGAACTGCCAAAGGCGACCATACGCCTGTTACTGTAACCCGTAACATTCAACCCAAAGATTATCTGCGGCCTATTCCACAAAGTCAGCTCGACGGAATGGAAATGACTGCAGAAGAAAAAGCTGCTTATCAGAATCCGGGTTATTGATTATCAGCCGGTAACTGATTAACGCTCTTCGAAATACTAACTTCGCGGCATCAGTAAATTTTGCTGAGGAGTTAGTATTTCTCTTTTTCTGATATCCTAATTATTACTTTCGATGAAATTGAATCAGCCATCTGCAATGTGGTTGTATGGTGTGCTTTTTGCCATCTCTCTCTCATGCAGTAAATCAACTGACGAAGATATTGTACATCAGTCGTTTCTCACTTTCTCTGACAACTCCATTCCTGCCGATAAAGTTGCATCTAATGGTGGCACTTTCTCCGTTGAGGTAGAATGGG
Source organism: uncultured Prolixibacteraceae bacterium (assembly GCA_964404205.1). Lineage (GTDB taxonomy): Bacteria > Bacteroidota > Bacteroidia > Bacteroidales > Prolixibacteraceae > CAZWBR01. Next base: position 18,008 of record CAYOJD010000024.1, on the reverse strand, counting down.
CTTTTACCCGCTGGAGTGTTAAAGCGGGGGATGTTGTTGACGGAGGGGCATTTATTTCTGAGATATTGCCTGCTGCAGGTGGCAATTCCGATCAGGACAAATCGGCTACAACCGTTTCGTTCCGTTTTGTCAATAACAATAGTTATGGTGTTAATCGTCAGAAAATCATACTCAAATCGCTTTCTCAAAACCTGAGCGATACCATTGTCGTTACCCAGGCCGGGAAACCGGTTCCGCCTATTGGCATTGCAATTGATCCCGGTACGATTTATCAAACCATTTCAGGCTTTGGAGGTGCCAATGCCATCTGGGGAAACGATAATCTCACTTCGGGCGAAATGGCCCTGGCTTTTGGTACAGGCGACGATGGGCTTGGCTTATCGATTTTGAGGGTCAGGTTGTCGTCGGTAAAGAGCGAATGGAGTGCACTGTCGGCTACTATTCGAGCGGCCAATGCGTTTAATGTCAAGGTTCTGGCTTCGCCATGGTCGCCTCCGGCTGCCTGGAAAAGCAACAATAATGTCAACGGTGGGGGCTATCTGCTCGAAAGCCACTATGCCGATTATGCGGCCTACATGAACGAGTTTATACAGTTTATGAAAGACCAGGGTGCAACTGTCGATGTGGTTTCCGTTCAAAACGAACCTGATTGGAAAGCATCGTACGAAGGATGCGAATATACTGCTGAACAGCTATTTAACTTCGTTAAAAACCATGCCGGCACCATCAAGGGGGCTAAAGTGCTGGCTGCCGAATCGCTTAACTTCAACCAAAACTATACCAACGATATTTTGAACGATGCTGTAGCCGCAAACCATATCAGCATTGTCGGTGGCCACCTCTATGGCTCCGGATTGGCCAATTATCCACTGGCTCTCCAAAAAGGGAAAGAACTTTGGATGACCGAACACCTGCTCAACCTCGATAGTGGCAACAAACCCGAAAACTGGACCGCTTCGACCAATCCAAAAGCGATTTGGTCCGAAACGATGGAGATGGTCCAGGAGATTCATTCTGCGATGTCGCTCAACTGGAACGCCTATATCTGGTGGTATATCCGCCGATATTACTCTTTTTTGGGCGATGGGGAGAAAGGTACTGTGCGCGGGCAAATCCTGAAAAGGGGCTATGCCATGTCGCACTATGCCAAGTTTATCCGTCCGGGATATCACCGCGTTGCTGCTCAGCCAACCGACGACCCGCTCGGTTTAATGATAACGGCCTATTCAGGCGAAGGGAAAACAGTGTTGGTCATCGTAAACCCAACGCAGGCCGAGATCCCTGAAATTCAAGTTACCAGTCAGGTAAACTTCTCTTCGGCAATGGCTTATACAACATCTGTTTCGAAGAATAGGGAAAAGGCGATGTTATCGCCTGCAAACAATAAAGTTACGCTTGGATTAAACGCAAATAGCATTACAACGGTAGTTTTAGGCAACTAAACCAAAACGGTACTTTTATTTCATTGAAAAAACGGCATATCTATGACAACAAAAAAAATATTTCGAACGGAGGCATTGATTATCGGGTTGGGAATCTGTTTGTTGTTCGGTTCGTGCAAAACCAACAGCCATTTTCAGGTTGTAACCCGTGAAAGAATAGTGCTCGACGATGGGTGGAGGTTTTTCAAATATAGTTCGGCTCAGTTGGCTGATAATCTGATATATGATGTCAGGCCTGAAGTGAAAGAACATGATGATGCCAAAGATGCCGATTCGCGGCCAACCGGAGCTGTAGTAACCGAGGCCGGCCAACCGGTTTTAAGGCCCTGGATTTTGCCAACGGCCAATGATTTTATTAAAGACCCAATGCAAAAGCACCAACGGCCTGACGGAAATCCGGGCAGCGATTTCCCGTTTGTGCAGGCCAATTTCGACGATAGTGTGTGGGAAAAGGTAAAGTTGCCACACGATTGGGCCATCAACGGGCCATTTCAAACCGGCTGGGATTCGGAAGTGGGTGGTGGAATGGGGCGGCTTCCTGTGAATGGAGTTGCCTGGTACCGCAAAAAACTGGATATTCCGGCTTCAGATGCCGGCAGGTCGATCTTTCTCGATATTGACGGAGCCATGTCGTATGCCATCGTTTGGCTAAATGGAAAACTTGTGGGCGGATGGCCCTACGGTTATGCCTCGTGGCGGCTCGACCTAACCCCCTATGTTCAGCCAGGAGGAGTAAACCAACTGGCTATTCGTCTGGACAATCCCAACTATTCGGCTCGCTGGTATCCGGGCGGCGGAATCTATCGCCATGTGTGGCTGACCAAAACTCATCCGGTACATATTGCCCAAAATGGAACTTACATTACCACAAGGGAGGTTTCGGCGCACTCGGCAAATGTTGATATGGAAGTAACAGTTGATAATCATTTCACAGAAAGCGTGAATGTGGATGTGGTTGCCCGGATTTTTGCATTGGATAACAATGGGATAAGGCAAAATGAAGTGGTTGCCGATTTTCCCAAACAAGAGTGTAAAGCGAAAGCTGGAGAGCGCAGTGTGCTGAAAGCCACGGTCAAGATTACCAATCCGAAATTGTGGGGGCCCCCACCAACGCAGCATCCCAATCTTTACATGGCTGTTACCACTGTCGAAATGGATGGGCGGGTCATCGACAGTTATGAAACCCGCTTTGGCATTCGGTCGCTTGAATTTAATCCCGACAAAGGTATTCTGGTGAACGGCGAAAAGATTGCGTTAAAAGGGGTGAATAATCATCACGATCTTGGCGCATTGGGTGCTGCATTCAACAAGAGCGCCGCCAGACGACAGTTGGAAATATTACGAGAAATGGGCTGTAATGCTATTCGCATGGCGCATAATCCACCCGACCCTGGGTTGTTGGAACTGACTGATAGAATGGGTTTTTTGGTCGTCGATGAAATCTTCGATTCGTGGGAACAAAAAAAGACCCCTCACGATTTTCACCTTATCTTTCCCGATTGGTCAGAAGCCGATACCCGTGCGTTTATCCGTCGCGACAGGAATTGCCCGTCGGTTATTATCTGGAGTTTTGGGAACGAGGTAGGAGAGCAATATCTGGACAAGGCAGGAGCTGAAGTGGCCCGGCGCTTGTATGATTTTGTAAAAGAGGAAGATTCGACACGCCCAACCATTACGGCAATGAACTATGCCAAGCCCGATATGGAACTTCCCAAAATGGCTGATATGATTGGTTTAAATTATCAGGGCGAAGGCATTCGGCAAGACCCTATTTTTGATGGGACCGAACGCATCCGCACACCCCCCCAGTACGATGCTTTTCACACCCGGTTTCCCGATAAGGTGATACTGAGCCTGGAAACGGCTTCGGCGTTAAGCAGTCGGGGAATTTATCACTTTCCGGTAACCAGCTCGCTCTCATCTCCTGCCCGCGATGGTATGGGAGGCGATTCAAAATCTTGCCAGATAAGTGCATACGAACTTTATGCCGTCGATTTTGGCTCGAGTGTCGATAAAGTATTTGCAGCATTGGACCGCCATCCGTTTGTTGCCGGCGAATTTGTCTGGAATGGATTCGATTATATTGGAGAACCAACGCCTTATTACGAAGCCCGAAGTTCGTACACCGGAATTGTCGATTTGGCTGGATTTAAAAAAGATCGTTACTACCTTTATCAGGCCCACTGGAGGCCCGATTTGCCTATGGTTCATATTTTGCCTCACTGGAACTGGCCCGGGCGAGTTGGTGAAATTACACCGGTACATCTTTTCACTTCGGGCGATGAGGCTGAACTTTTCCTGAATGGACAATCGCTTGGACGAAAGAAAAAAGGCGAATACGAATATCGTTTGCGCTGGGACAATGTGATTTATGAGCCGGGAGAACTAAAGGCCATAGCTTATAAAGAGGGCAAAGTTTGGGCTGAAGAGCGTGTAAAAACAACCGGAAGTGCAGTAGCCCTGAATATGGTTTCCGATAGGACAGAAATGGTGGCAGATGGAAAAGAGTTGGCTTTCGTTACCGTTGCAGTTGCGGATAACGAAGGGTTGACAGTTCCATTGAGCAATAATCGGATAAAATTCTCGATAGAAGGACCTGGCGAGATTGTTGCCACCGATAATGGCGACGCGACCAATATGGAATCGTTTGCCTCGCACTCAAGGAGTGCTTTTAATGGTCTGGTCTTGGTAATTGTCCGGGCAAAAGCTGGTGTAACGGGAGTGATTAAACTGAAGGCTGAATCGGATGGACTGAAGGATATTCAGGTTGAAATTGTCGCCAAAAGAGAGTTCGGATTTGGCCACTAAAAACGACATTTGTTGAATGGTATAATACTGAAGATATGAGAGGCTTAATTCTAAGTTGTATTCTGATTGTTATTTCGGGTTTTACTCGTGCCGACGATGGTCATCGTCTTTGGCTGAAAGGGCATTCCACATCGGGGGTAAAGGTGATATGCAAGAGACAATCGGCAACGCTCGACATTGCCCGTCAGGAATTGTTGCAAGGCTGGCAGGGGAACGAAGGGGCATCGGTGCAACTTATCCTCAAAAACGACAAATCGGTCAAAGGCGATGGTTTTCAGTTGAATGTGAATGCCATTCAGGCCAATACCGATCTGGGCATATTGTATGGTGTGTACGAGATGTTGCGCCGTCAACAGACGGGGCAATCCATGCAGAATGAGCTATGCAATCCTTCATTTGAGAGAAGGATTCTGAATCACTGGGACAACGTGGACGGAACGATAGAGCGCGGGTATGCCGGAAAATCAATCTTCTGGCGGAAAGAAAACTCATTCGATGTCACCGAAGCCGACCTTCAGCTTTGGAAAGCCTATGCCCGGGCCAATGCCTCTGTCGGCATCAACGGTTCGGTATTGAACAATGTAAATGCATCGCCGCTGATGCTGACACCAGAGTACCTCAAAAGGGTAAAAGTGATTGCCGACCGACTTCGTCCTTACGGGATTAGAACCTATCTTTCAGTAAAGTTCTCTTCCCCGGCTTTGATTGGCGGCTTAACGACTTCCGACCCGCTAAACCCTGACGTGATAAAATGGTGGAGAACCAAGGTAGAGGAGATATATCAACTGATTCCGGATTTTGGAGGCTTTCTGGTTAAAGCCAATAGCGAAGGACAGCCCGGACCTCAGGACTTTGGTCGAAACCATGCCGACGGGGCCAATATGTTGGCTGATGCACTGAAACCTTTTGGCGGGATTGTGATGTGGCGGGCATTTGTTTACGAACCAACCGAGCACGACAGGGCCAAGCAGGCCTACAACGAATTTATGCCGCTCGACGGGCAGTTTCGCGACAATGTCATGATTCAGGTTAAGAATGGGCCTATCGATTTTCAGCCACGTGAGCCATTTAGTCCGCTGTTTGGCGCGATGAAAAAAACACCTGTCATGGCTGAATTACAAATTACACAGGAATATTTGGGCCACTCCATCCATCTGGCCTTTCTTTCGCCGATGTGGGAAGAGTTTCTTCACAGCGATACCTATCAGGAAGGTGCCGGAAGTACAGTAGCCCGCTGTACCGACGGATCATTGTTCCCTCAGAAAAATACTGCAATTGCCGGAGTGGCCAACATCGGGCTCGATACCAACTGGTGCGGCCACCATTTTGCACAATCCAACTGGTATGCTTTTGGGCGGCAGGCCTGGAATCATAGTCTGACCAGCGAGCAGATTGCTGATGAGTGGGTTAAACTAACGTTTGCAACACCGGCTGATTTTTCCGACGAGTGGAATGCCCATTTTCTGAAACCGGTAAAGCAAATGATGCTCGAAAGCCGCGAGGCTATTGTAAACTATATGATGCCGTTGGGATTACACCATCTTTTTGCTGCCGAACACCATTACGGCCCTGCACCATGGTGGGAACCAATAAATTGGAGAAAAGACTGGACACCACCCTATTATCATCGGGCCGATACGTTGGGCATTGGCTTCGACCGCACAAAAAGCGGGAGCAATGCCGTGAGCCAGTATCACGAACCATTGCAATCGCAATTTAGCGATGTGAAGAATTGTCCGGAGATTTATTTACTTTGGTTCCATCATCTTCCCTGGGACTATCAAATGAAAAGTGGCAAGACATTGTGGAATGAGCTTTGCTTCCGTTACGATGCAGGTTTGCAGCAAGTCAGGCAGTTTCAAACCGTGTGGGACCAGTGCGAACCCTATGTCGACCAGCAGCGGTTTGGTGAAGTTCAGCAGAAACTTCGGCTGCAAAGCCGCAATGCCCAGGAGTGGAAAGATGCCTGTCTGCTCTATTTTCAACAGTACAGCCGGAGGCCAATTCCTGACGAGATTGAGCGCCCGGTAAATCATCTCGATGAGTTGATTCAGTCTCACCTGAAGGGGCAAAAAAGATGACAGTGGTTGGTAAGCTTCGATTTTAGTTGATAAAAAATAGTTTAATCCAATGAGAAGATCTCTTTTTTTGATTGTGTTATTGCTGGTTCTGGTTTCAGGGTCCCTTTCGGGGCAAAACCCAATTATTCGAAACCAGTTTAGTGCCGACCCTACAGCCCGTATTTTTAACGGCAGGGTATATGTTTTTCCTTCGCATGATATTCCGGCACCAGAGGGAAAAAACCTTAGAAAAGATTGGTTTTGTATGGAAGATTACCATCTCTTTTCATCCGATGATCTGGTAAACTGGACCGATCACGGAGTTATTGTCACGCAAAGTAAGGTGAATTGGGTCGATTCGACTTCGTACAGCATGTGGGCCCCCGATTGTGTTGAGCGTAATGGCAAATACTATTTCTATTTTCCGGCCAACAACAAGCTTCCTGATGCAAATGGGCATAAGCTCTTTTCAATTGGAGTGGCGGTTGCCGATAAGCCCGAGGGCCCTTATATTCCGCAAAAGGAGCCAATAGAGAAGGTTCAGGGTATCGATCCCAATCTGTTTATCGATAAAGACGGACAGGCCTATTTGTACTGGTCTCAACAGGAAATCTATGTGGCAAAACTGAAAGAAAATATGGTTGAACTGGAGACAGAACCGCTGGTTATTGCCCATTTACCCGAAAAAGGGCTGAAGGAAGGGGCTTTTGTATTCGAAAGAAACGGCATTTACTATCTGACTTTTCCGCATGTCGAGCATAAGATTGAACGGCTTGAATATGCGATCAGCGATAACCCGATGGGCCCTTTTAAAATGGCAGGGGTTATCATGGACGAATCGCCTCTGAACTGTTGGACCAACCATCATTCTCTTATCGAGTTTAAAAATCAGTGGTACCTGTTTTACCACCAGAACGAATATTCTCCCCAATTCGATAAAAACCGGTCGATTTGCATTGACAGCCTGTTTTTTAATGCGGACGGAACCATTCAGAAAGTTCTGCCTACTTCGCGTGGTGTAGGGATAACGCCGGCAACAGCGCAAATTCAAATCGACCGGTTCAGTCAGAAAAGCGATGACTCTGTTTCGATTACCTTCCTCGATTCGACCGATCATTTTAAAGGATGGAAAACCGTATTGGAGAAAAGTGGCTCGTGGATTAAATATAATGCTGTCGGATTCGAAAAGAAAATAGTCAACAGAGTCGACATTTGTGCCTTGTCACCCGAAGGCGGGACAGTACAAATCAGATTGGATAGTCCCGAAGGACCGGTAATTTCTGAGGTTAAGGTTCCGAAAGGGACGGCATGGGAAATAATTGAAGGTAAAGTTGACAGGCAACAGTCCGGGATTCGTGATGTCGTTATTTTACTGAACGGCTCGCCGGTAGCTATCGACTGGATAAGATTCAGGGAATAATGGAAATGGATTAAATCCGGATTACGATTGGCTTATCACGTACCGGTGTTGGTTTTGATTGAAAACAAAAAAAGGCAATAAATATGGTATTTATTGCCTTTTTGTTGCTGTAGCGAGGGCGGGGCATGATCCCGCGACCTCATGATTATGAATCATGCGCTCTAACCAGCTGAGCTACCTCGCCAAAATGTCTTTCAGAACTTCTGCTTTTGAGCGTGCAAATATAGCACCTTTATCTTTTTGGGCAATAATCAAAATGAAATTTTCAGAAATAATTTCGTCCGTTCGAATAAATGCTTTGTATTCGGTAAAATAAATTTTACTTTGCGACTGCTTCAAGGCATAAACGCTTAATTGGTCCTAAATAATTTTGGAAGAATGGTTAAAGTTGAATTGGAATATCATTTAAAGACTTCACCTTCGCTGCTTTTTGCTCGCCTCAGCTCAGCCTCGGGACTCGAGGAGTGGTTTGCCGATCATGTCAGGGTGGAAGGTAAAAAGTTTACTTTTGTTTGGAATAAAGCCGATTATCATGCCGAATTAGTAGCCTTGCGTCCCAATGAATATGTGCGGTTCAAATGGATTGACAATGACCTTTCAGATGAATTTGAATTCAGAATCACGCTCGACGATATCACCGGCGATTTAGCTTTGGTCGTTATCGATACCGTCGAAGAATCTGAAAAGGATGATATTGCGAATCTGTGGGACAATGCCGTTGCTCGTTTGAGGCAGGTTACCGGTTCGTGAATGCAATGAATTGAGGCGAATTCCCAAAAAAGGTTTAGTTTTGCAATCGTTTCCCAAAAATGATGCATGAAACGGTTACACCTGTATATTCTTAAAAGTTTTGTCGGTCCGTTGTTTGTCACCCTCATTATCAGCTTGTTTGTATTGCTGATGCAATTCCTGTGGGTCTATCTCGACGAACTGGTAGGCAAAGGGCTCGATACCGGGATTATCATCGAATTTTTGATTTATGCACTGGCCATGTTGATGCCAATGGCTTTGCCCCTTTCCATGCTGCTGGCTTCCATCATGACCTTTGGCGAACTGGGCGAAAACAATGAATTACTTGCCATGAAAGCCGCCGGGATTTCATTATTCCGGATCATGAAGCCGGTAATCGTTTTGAGCGTCGTTATCAGTATCGGTGCTTTTACCTTTTCCAACAATGTTATCCCCGTTTCATACAAAAAGCTGATTGCGCTGATGTCGAGCATCAGGCAGCTAAGGCCTGAAATTGTGGTCAAAGAGGGGGTTTTTTCAAACGAAATTGACGGGTTCTCCATTAAAGTGGGCCACAAATCGAAAAGCAACGAAATGCTTTACGACATAATGATTTACGACCATCGCAACGATCAGGGAAACCTGCAGGTTACAGTGGCCGATTCGGGTACCATGAAGATTTCGAAGGACAAGAAATATATGATCCTGAACCTCTATTCGGGAGGAACGCATCTGGAAGTTGAGCAGGAAAACCGAACCCGGAGCAATTACCCTTCGCGAACCGATAAGTTCGACCGGCAAACCATCTTTACCATGCTTCAGGGAATGGAGTTGGAGCGAAAAGATGAAAGCTTTTTCAGAAACCAGTTCAAAGCGCTAAAGAATGAGCAGATTGTCTATTTTGTCGATTCGTTGTCGAAGAAGATAGACATTCAACGCGATGAGCAGGTACTTTCGCTCAGTTTTCCATCACCCGTATCAACCAATCTCGCCCTTCTGACACGGAAAGATTCAACCATTAGACGGGCCGATATTCACCTGAAAAAATATGTCGATATCGACAGTATCGTCACCCATACCGATCCTTCGCGGCGCCTGGGCATCATTTCCGGTGCGCTTGGACAGGCACGAAATAATGCTCAAGTGGTCAAGCAGTCGGCTGAGAACCTTACTTCAAGTGTGAGGTCCGTGAACCGTTTTGGTATTGAATGGCATAAAAAATATACCTATTCGATTGCCTGTTTGATTTTCTTTTTCATTGGTGCACCGCTGGGAGCCATCATTCGTAAAGGAGGGCTCGGGATGCCGTTGGTGGTTTCGGTTATCCTTTTCATCTTCTACTGGATAATATCGACAACCGGCGAGAAATTTGCACGGGAAAGCGTTTCTGCGCTTTGGGAAGGGGTATGGTTTTCGACATTTGTCTTTATCCCGGCCGGAATTTTTCTTACCTACAAGGCGGTAACCGATTCGGCAGTCTTCAACATCGATGTTTATACCTCGTTTTTCAGAAAACTTCTTTTCTGGAAGAAAATAAAGCAGGAAGAGGTTTCCGAAACGCGTCAAGACAACAGCAAAACAGAAGTTAACGTGTAGCCTTTTGAATTATCTCAGTTTGCGAAGTGCCGTTGTCTTCGGGTAAAAAATTAAATTAGCCATGCCTACCCAAAAGTTTTCTTAATTTTGTTTTCCAATTCAATAAAACATCACCGAGATGGATAATATAAAATTAAACACCATTGATGAGGCAATTGAGGATATCCGCAATGGCCGTTTTATCATTGTGGTGGATGACGAAGATCGCGAAAATGAAGGCGATTTTGTGGCTGCTGCCGAAAAGGTAACCCCCGAGATGGTCAATTTTATGGCTACCGAAGGACGTGGCTTAATCTGTGTCCCGTTAACCGAAGAACGCTGCGAAGAGCTGGAACTGGAAATGATGGTTGGTCGAAATACCTCGCTGCACGATACCCCTTTTACCGTTTCAGTCGATGCGGTAGGCGATGATGTCACTACCGGTATCTCGGCCAGCGATCGCGCCATTACCATTCGAAAACTGGCCAATCCGGGAACACAACCGCACGAATTGGGCCGCCCCGGACATATTTTCCCGTTACGGGCACGCAGCCGCGGGGTGTTACGCCGTGCCGGTCATACCGAGGCAGCTGTCGATTTGGCCCGACTGGCAGGGTTGCAACCGGTAGGGGTACTGGTCGAAATTATGAATCCTGACGGTACCATGGCCCGTTTGCCCGAACTCTATCAAATTGCCCAAAAAAATCAGTTAAAACTGGTTTCGATAGCCGATCTGATTGCTTACCGAATGAACAACGAAAGCCTTATCGAACAGGGCGAAGAGGTGCAACTGCCTACCGATCACGGAAACTTCAGGTTGATACCTTTCCTGCAAAAATCGAATAAGGTAGAACACATGGCCCTGATCAAAGGGACCTGGGAAGCCGATGAGCCAATACTGGTACGTGTCCACTCATCGTGTGCTACCGGCGATATCTTTGGTTCGCTGCGTTGCGAATGTGGCGAACAGCTGCACAAAGCTATGGAGCTGATAGAGAAAGAGGGGAAGGGCGTTATTGTCTACATTCAGCAGGAAGGCCGCGGTATCGGGCTGATGAACAAAATAAAAGCATACAAGCTGCAGGAGCAGGGGCTCGATACGGTGGATGCCAATGTTCACCTTGGTTTCGACCCCGATGAACGCGACTATGGTGTCGGGGCGCAAATCCTTTGCAATCTTGGAGTAGCCAAAATGAGGCTAATGACCAATAATCCGGTTAAAAGAGTTGGTTTGGAAGGCTACGGCCTGAAGGTGGTTGAAACCATCCCGCTGGAGGTATCGCCAAATCCGTTCAACGAATTTTACATGCGCACCAAACGCGATCGGATGGGCCATTCGCTGAAAAGTTTCGATGATACACAACATTAATGCAGCCACCGATGGGAATGTTCGACGATATTCAATTTGATGACACCCCGAAAGAGGGAGTCGATTTTTATATGTCGCCGCAGGGCTACCGCATCATGACCGAAAAGTTCTTGAAAGAACGTGGCTATTGCTGTGGAAACGGCTGCAAGCATTGTCCCTATCACCCGAAAGCCACCAAAGGCAACCGTAAATTAAGAGACGATATTTAATCCCCTCAATAATAGGGGGCACTTCTTTAATTCTTATTGTAACCGATGGAAGCCAAATCACTCAGAATTGTTTTTATGGGTACGCCCGATTTTGCCGTCGAAAGCCTGAAAGCGCTTCACGAAAACGGTTACAATATTGTGGGAGTGGTTACTGTTCCTGATAAGCCGGCCGGCCGGGGACAAAAGATGCACCAGTCGGCCGTGAAACAATATGCAGAAAAAGCCGGGTTACCGTTGCTGCAACCCGAAAAACTGAAAGACGAAAACTTTGTCGAAGCCCTACGGGCGCTAAAGGCCGACCTACAGGTGGTGGTTGCTTTTCGAATGCTGCCCGAAATCGTCTGGACCATGCCCCCATTGGGCACCTTTAACCTGCATGGTTCGTTGTTGCCGCGATACCGTGGCGCAGCCCCGCTCAACCGGGCTATTATCAACGGCGATAAGGAGACCGGCGTAACTACATTTTTATTGAAACACGAAATCGATACCGGCAATATCCTTTTCAGCGAAAAGATAGAAGTGGGTGAAAACGAAACGGTTGGTGATATACATGATAAGCTAATGGTCATTGGGGCAGGTCTGGTGCTGAAAACGGTCGATGCACTGGCCGAAAACCGGGTAGTCCCCATTCCGCAGGAAAGCCTTTCCATTGATTTATCGAGAGTGAAAGCACCCAAGATATTTAAGGACGACTGTCGAATTGACTGGAGCAACGGTGCCAAATCAATCCATAATCTGATACGCGGCCTGAGTCCCTATCCCGCAGCGTGGACCAACCTAACTGACGGGAATAAAACATTATCGCTGAAAATTTTTCATTCCGTTTACGAAATCGCAGACAACCTTCCGTCTCCGGGAAGCATTATGGCCAATGCCAAAGGCGAATTAAAGATTGCCTGCGCCGATGGCTATATCATCATCAGCGACTTACAACTGGCGGGCAAAACCCGAATGAGCAGTGCCGATTTCCTTCGCGGGTTTACTGCAATTGCTGCATTCAGGGCCGAATAGTCCTCCCTTTCCCAAATTTAAGTGCTATTTTATCCTTTTCCTTAGCGAGATTTGCTGTCCGGCACGCGGTTGTTCCCCTTCACGCATCTGGTTCATTTTAAGCAATGAATTGACCTTTATGCCATACCACTGGGCGATGGACTGCATCGTTTCACCGGCTTTGGCATAATGAAAATCGTTGCCACGCGGCGCTTTCCCTTTTTTCGATTGCAGGTAAACCGGCATACCCGGTTCCGGGCGATCGCCTTTTTGGGCATCGTTGTATTTGTAAATTTCCCACTCGGCCATATTGAATTCTGCGGCAATCGCTTCGTAACTGTCGCCTCTTTTGGCGGTGAAGGCGTTACTGCCATTGCGTCGTTCCACCTTTCGGGAAGCATAGGGGTCGATGGTAAATCCACTGCTTTTCGAACTTTGTTTGCGTCTTTCGGCACGTCCGGCATTGGCCAGATATTTCTTGTCGCCGTAATATTTGTCTAATTCGTGAAGGTTGAAATCTTCTATAATTTTTATCAGTTTATTGGCATAGGCCGGATCGGTGGCATAACCTGCCTTCTTTAAGCCGTGGGCCCATTTTTTATAATCGGTAATCGAGTAGTCGAACAAAAACTGATAGCGAGGAGTCGTGGTGAGGTATTTACTGTGGTCGCTGAACGAATCGAGCGGGTCGCTGTATTTGCGGAAACATTCGTTTCGGGCATCGTCGTCGTGCCGAACGGACGGGCCTCTCCAACTGGGGCCACATTTAATGCCAAAGTGGTTATTTGACCGACGGGTCAAATCAGAATTGCCGTCAGCCGATTCCAGACAAGCCTGCGCCATGGTGATACTTGCCGGAATATGAAACTGGTTCATCTCTTCGATAGCCAGCGGACCATATTTATTGATGTATTCCTGACGGCTCATCCGGCCGGTAGGCCCAGCCTGCGCTACAATGGCAGTTGCCGACAACAAAAAAATCAGCGATATATATTTTTGAAGTATCATGTACAAAATGGTTTTCCCCAAAAATATAAAAAAGCGCCCGATAACAATGGCTATAGCGATATACAAATAGTTTGTACATTTGATGCACTTTAGATAATGGCCAATGAAAGAGAAAATTATTCAATATATCGTCAGGGAATATTCTTCGGTTGACGAATTGCCCGAAAGCGACAGGTTCCTGTTGCAGGCATCGCGCGAAGCTGCCGAGAAGGCTTATGCCCCCTATTCGGGCTACCGGGTTGGGGCCGCTGTGTTACTGGCCAACGGCGAAGTGCTTACCGGGAACAATCAGGAAAATGCGGCTTATCCGTCGGGTTTGTGTGCCGAACGGACGGTTCTTTTTTATGCTTCGTCGCAATATCCGGGAGTGGCGGTAAAAGCATTGGCGGTATCGGCCCCGGGCAATGGCGAACAGCTTGATGCGATGGCTAAACCTTGCGGTGCCTGCCGTCAGGTGATTGCCGAATACGAAGATTTGGCTGTGTCGCCCATACGTATCTTGCTCGATGGCGCTCCGGTTACCGTTTTAGACGGAGTCGATGCCCTGTTGCCCATGCGGTTCAAAAATAGTGATCTGAAAAAAAAGTGATACCCTAATCTTTAACGGTCGATACAAAATAATCCCAAACCGGGTCGGATGGCGGATTGGCCGTAAGGGTAATCATGGCTTTTGTCACCGGATGGGTAAAGCATATTTTACGTGAATGGAGATGAATGCCTGCATCGGGGTTCGACCGCGGAAAACCATATTTTAAATCGCCTTTGATGTGCAGGTTAATGGCGGCCAGTTGTGCCCTGATTTGATGCTGACGGCCGGTATGAAGTTGAATTTCCAGCAGGTGAAAACGGTCGGATGAAGCTTTGTAGCGATAGGTGAGCGAACAGTGTTTGGCGCCAGGTTTTCCGGTTAGCGATGCAAACGATTTGTTTTGTTTCTCATCCCTGACCAGCCAATGTTCCAGTGTCGCAGTCTCAGCGTCAGGTTTATTGTCGACTACTGCCCAGTAGGTTTTTTGCACCAATCCTTCCATTTTAAACATATCGTTCATCCGGGCCAGCGCTTTCGAGGTGCGGGCAAAAAGGATAATGCCGCTGGTCGGGCGGTCGAGACGGTGAATCAAGCCGAGGAAAACATTCCCCGGCTTATTGTATTTCTCTTTGATAAAGGATTTTACAGAGTCGCCCAACGGGGTGTCGCCGGTTTTATCGCCCTGCGTAATGTCGCCGCAACGTTTGTTTACGGCAACCAGATGATTGTCTTCATACAAAATTTCAGGCACCATAGGCATGATAAAACGGGCTCAACGCGAATTAATATTGTTCGTTTTCGTTCGGGAAATCTCTCGATTTCACATCTTTTACATAATTGCCCACCGCGCCTTTGATTTCGGTAGCCAAGTCGTGGTAACGGCGCAGAAAACGGGGCGAAAATTCCTGTGTAATGCCCAGCATATCGTGGGTTACCAGCACTTGCCCGTCGGCGTATTTGCCG
>CAYOJD010000024.1:0-2896 GCA_964404205.1 uncultured Prolixibacteraceae bacterium | reverse complement strand
GATACCGATAACCGGAATGCGAAGCTCTTTGGCTACCTTTTCGCCCAAGGCTGCCGGTATCTTTTCGAGCACGATGGCAAAACAGCCGGCCTGTTCGAGCAAACGGGCATCTTCAATCAGCTTGTTGGCCTCCTCTTCCTGTTTGGCACGAACAACATATGTGCCATATTTATTGATAGATTGCGGCATCAGCCCCAAATGGCCCATCACCGGGATACCGGCCGAGAGGATACGCTCTACCGATTCGAGAATCTCTTTCCCGCCTTCTACTTTCACCGCATCGGCATGGGTAATTTTCATGATTTTGATGGCTGAATTGAGTGCTTCCAGCGAATTGCCCTGATAGGTGCCAAAGGGCATATCGACCACCACCAACGCGCGATTGACCGCTTTTACCACCGATTTGCCATGATAAATCATCTGATCGAGCGTAATCGGAAGGGTGGTTTCGTTTCCGGCCATCACATTCGAAGCCGAATCGCCTACCAGAATCACATCGATCCCGGCCTGATCGACCAGTTTAGCCATCGAATAATCGTACGAAGTAAGCATCGAAATCTTTTCGCCCCGAAGCTTCATCTCCGACAGTACGTGGGTGGTAACCCTTTTTATCTCTTTGTGAACAGACATTGGTGTATGTAATTTGAAGTGTTTATTGAGGGCAAAGTTATGAAAAAGTGAAACCAAATATACCTTTCCTTTTCCGCTTATTCGCAATTTAACATTATGATTTGTTCGCCCCAATGTGCCTCCAGACTTTAATCCTCATTTTCATTTACGGGTGGGGGCTATCACCCAATTTTACCTTGCGGTTGCCAGTGCCTGAAGTAAACACTTCAGAAACAGGACGGGTTGCCTGATGCATTATGAAAGAGTCGCGAGGCTGCCTGCGCCATACCTTCATCTTATTTTTTAGGTATATTCCGTGTATATTGTCTGTTTATAGATACATAAGATACACACAAGATACACACAAGATACACACAAGATATAGCCATAAAATAATTTTGTTCCATTTGTGGGGTGTGGAAAAAGCTGGTTTAGGCTGAACCGGCAGCGGTGTAATCAAGCATATCGTTAAAATTGAAACAAAATTTCCCATCTTTGAACAATCAACCCACTTATCACCCATTGAAATGAAGAATATTCTATTGTTACTGCTTGCGCTGGCGGCTGCCGGCCCTGCTGCCTCGCAACAATCAGCCCCCAAAATGTCGGGCAACCCGCTTTTTCCCGGATGGTATGCCGACCCCGAAGCCATCATCTTTGGCGATACCTACTGGATTTTTCCGACCTACTCCGATCACTTTGGCGCAGCCGATAGTTCGAGCGGTTTCACCGACTGGCAAAAAGAGCGGCGCGCAGTAGCCCCGTATGCCCCTTTCCTGATACAAACTTTCTTCAACGCCTTTTCGTCGAATGATTTGACCAATTGGACCAAACATTCGCACGTGCTCGATATCAAGGATGTCAGTTGGGCGGCTTATGCCTTTTGGGCCCCTTCGATTATTGAGAAGCAAGGCCGTTATTTTCTCTTTTTCGGGGCCAACGATATTCGGAACAATCAGGAGAAGGGGGGAATTGGCATTGCGGTAGCCGACAACCCGGCCGGGCCTTACAAAGATTATCTGGGCAAACCGCTGGTGGGTGAGATTGTGCATGGGGCACAACCCATCGACCAGTTTGTTTTTCACGACAGCGACGGCAAATATTATTTGATTTATGGTGGTTGGCGCCATTGCAATATCGGTCAGTTGACGGATGATTTTACCGGTTTTGTCCCGTTCGCCGATGGGGAACTGTTTCAATCGGTCACCCCCGAAAATTATGTAGAAGGGCCTTTTATGTTTATCCGTAAGGGAAAATATTATCTGATGTGGAGCGAAGGCAACTGGACCGGCCCCGACTATTCGGTCGCTTATGCCATTGCCGATTCACCTTTTGGCCCGTTTAACCGGATTGGTAAAGTCCTGCAGCAAGATGCCGGGATTGCCACAGGGGCCGGCCATCATTCGGTCATTCAGATTCCCGGGACAGACGACTGGTATATTATCTATCACCGCCGTCCGCTCGATACCACCAACGGAAACCACCGTGCCACCTGTATCGAACACATGTATTTCGACGAGAATGGCTTTATCCTTCCGGTGAAGATTACCAATGAAGGTGTTGAAAGCCGGTTGCTGAAATGATTTTTTAACCAGACGAAATGTAGTTTTTATCTGGGCTCAACCGGGTTTGTAGGGTAATTTTTTCCTCTTTGGCCAATCATTGATGGCAATGGAGAGGTTATTCCGTTTTTTTTCGTAAATTGGAGTTACTGATAACGAACTAAAAACAGCAAGACAATGAAAGAAGGTCGGAATGAATGGTTTCGTGCAGGGTTTGCAACTTGCATGGCCGCAATGGTTGTGCTCTTTTTATGCCAGACAGTTGCCGTAGGGCAGGTGGATCAAAGTAAGAAGAGGGTCACCGCGCCAGTCATCAACCCAAGTGTGGCCAAAAAGATTCCCAAACAGGTTATACCTTCAAGCTCCGGCGGGGAGGTGGTTATAACGCTTTCATCGCCTGCGATGGGACAGAAAAATGTTCCTTTAGATGCTCTTTTGCAATGGAATGCCACGCTGACGGGTTTGAAGTTCGATGTCTATCTGGCGAAGCAGCGCAATCTCGATGCCAGCGGAAATCCGGTTTATCAGTTGGTCAGTCGGGGGCAAACTGCTACAACCTTTCAGCCGGCTTTGGTTGATGCCGAGATCTATTATTGGAAAATTGTAGCCAAGAAGGTTGACGGGAAAGAGTTTGCTTCGCCTATGGGATTCTTTAAGACCCCCAATGCCCCTCCGCTGCCTGCCCAACCCGAACAGCCTGCACTCGGTGCCCTGAATGTGTCAAC
>CAYOJD010000023.1:0-31285 GCA_964404205.1 uncultured Prolixibacteraceae bacterium | reverse complement strand
ACAGGTCGAGCAGGTGGTCGGCCAGCAGCAGCAGCACGGGGTCTTCCACCGTCAGCTCTTGCACGCCGTTCAGGCGGTTTTCCAGCTTGCGCCACAGGGGGCGCCATCCGCCCGATGCGGCGCCGCCGATCGTGGCGAATTCCGCGGTCGCGATGGCGAAAAAACTTTTTCTTTGGGTTAGTCCCTGCCTGCCCATTGCCCGAATTGCCTGATGGTTTTTTGCGAAAGCCGCCTTTTCTTCGGGCTTGCGGATTATATTCGGGGCCGGCACCCAGCTCTGAAGGGAGCGGTATTTTAATGATTTCGCGCTCTATTAACTCTTCAATCCGTTTAAAATCATGTTGATCCTGATCGGTAATTAATGTGATGGCTACTCCCGATTGTTGTGCGCGTGCTGTCCGTCCGATACGGTGAACGTAATCTTCCGGGTCGCGCGGTACATCGAAGTTCATCACTAAATCGATTCCATCAATATCGATTCCACGGGCAACAATGTCGGTAGCTACCAGAATCTGGCTTTCGCGGTTGCGGAAACGGAGCATAACCTCTTCACGCTCCTTTTGTTCAAGGTCGGAGAGCATTCCGTCGGCTTTAAAGCCCATGCGGCGAAGCTCACGGACCAGTTGGTTGACATTAATTTTTCTGGAAGTGAATATAATAACGCTTTGGTATTCGGTTTTGCCCTTCAGCAACTCCTTCAACAACGGCAGCTTTTGGTTTTCGTAAGCCATATAGGCGGCCTGAATGATGTTTTCGGCCGGTTTCGAGATGGCTATGTTGATGCTTTCGGGGTTACGCAGAATATTCTCGGCCAGTTTGCGGATTTTGGGCGGCATGGTTGCAGAGAAGAGCAATGTCTGCCTCTCTTTGGGCAACTCGCTGACAATACGCATAATGTCGTCGAAAAAGCCCATGTCGAGCATGCGGTCGGCTTCGTCGAGAATCAGGTGTTCGACTGTCCCAAAATTGGAGTATTTCAGGTTGATATGCGAAAGAAGCCTGCCGGGTGTTGCTACAATAATCTCGGCTCCTTGTACCAGAGCTGCTTTTTGCTGGTCGAAGGCGGCCCCTTCGCCGCCGCCATACACGGCTACCGAAGTGGCTCCTGTAAAATAGGAAAACCCTTCGATTTGTTGATCGATTTGGAGCACCAGTTCGCGTGTGGGGGCTATAATTAAAGTGTTGATGCCTTTGGGTTTTTCTTTGGCTATTCGGTTTAAAACGGGCAAAAGATAAGCTGCCGTTTTCCCGGTACCGGTTTGGGCGCAGGCTATCAGGTCTTTACCTTCCCAGATAACCGGCATGGCCAATTCTTGTACCGGCGTGCAATTTTCGAAACCCATAGACTCCAGTCCGTCCATGACTTCGGGTTCGAAATTAAATTCGTTGAATTTCAATGTGTGAATTTTACTGTTTAACAGATGGGTATGAACTATGCAATTTCTTCAAATTCAGTTTAAAAACAATTCGACCTGCATGAGGAAATCGCGATACAAATATACCCAAAAGATTGACCTTTTACAATGGCGGTTTTAGTACGCGCGGAGTTTCAGTATATTCCCGATCTGAAAGCCAGTCTCTTCGAGCAATTCAGCTGTTTGGGCAATGGCTTCCTGAAGTGTCATGGGGCGGTTGATTATCGATAGCAGTAGTTGAAATCCATTGTTTGTCAGATTGTTGTACCCTTTTCTCAGTGTGCCGGCCACCCCGATAACCGGTTTGCCGTATTGCCGGGCGAGCAGGGCCACCCCATAAGGGGCTTTCCCATTGAGGGTTTGCGCGTCGATACACCCTTCGCCGGTAATGACTATATTGGCCTGCACGATTTTCTTTTCAAGATTGATAGCATCTGCAACGGTTTGAAAACCATTTGCAAGACGTGCATTGGTAAAAGCCATCAGTCCGCCTCCCAAGCCACCTGCAGCTCCGCTTCCTGGAATATACTCAATCTCGATGCCCATTTGTTGACGGATAACCGCAGCAAAATGTTTTAGGTGGCTGTCTAACTGTTTCACCATTTCGGCAGTGGCCCCTTTTTGCGGCCCATAGATGGCCGATGCACCCGTTGCACCTGTCAGCGGATTGGTAACATCGCAGGCTACAATAATCTCTGGCAGGTTTTTGATGGTTTTCGAGGTATCGATACGATAGAGCTGCCCTAAATTTCCACCTCCCGGAAGTAATTCGTTACCATCTTTATTGAGAAGTTTAACCCCCAAAGCCTGTGCCAATCCGGCACCACCGTCATTGGTGGCACTTCCGCCTATTCCGATGATGATTTTCTTGCAATTTTGTTCCGCGGCATATTTCATCATTTGGCCCACTCCAAAGGTTGAAGTGAGTATCGGGTTACGTTCTTCAGGCGAAAGCCTTTCTAATCCGCACGCTTCGGCCATTCCAATAAATGCGGTCTCTCCATCGGGCGAGAACCCGATAGCAGCGTCGACAGGTCGCATCAAAGCATCGCTGACAATCGCCCTTCGCGTATACCCATTGGTTCCATTGACCATTGCCTCTACAAATCCTTCGCCTCCGTCAGAGATTGGCGCAAGCGAGATATCGGCATCGGGAAGTGCCTTTTGTAAACCCGTTTTTAAATAACGGGCAACATCTGTAGCGCTTAACGACTCTTTGAATGAATCAGGGGCAATCAGGATGTGATACACGATATGGGCTTCCGAATAGCAGTGATTGAGTTATTCTACATATAAAACCAATCCTTTCAGATATTCGCCCTCGGGGTGGTAAATATCGACAGGGTGATCGGCGGGTTGCGACAACTGGTGCAGGATACGCACTTTTCGTCCGGAGATGGCGGCTGCCGAAAATACGGCTTCGCGGAAGTTATTTTTCGTAACGACCTGCGAACAAGAGAAGGTGAAGAGCAATCCTCCGGGCCTGATTTGTTGAAAAGCTTTGGCGTTAAGTCGCTTATATCCTTGCAGCGCCTGCGAGAGTACGTTTTTGTGTTTGGCGAACGCCGGCGGATCGAGGACAATCAGATCGTATTTATCTTTGATGTCCTGCATAAAATCGAAGGCATCTGCAACAAATGCTTCGTGACGGCTGTCGGATGGGAAATTGAGCTCTACATTTTGGTTGGTCATTTCAATGGCTTTCGCCGATGAATCGACTGAATGAACTACATTGGCAGCACCGCTCATGGCGGCAAAAGAAAAGCCTCCGGTGTAGCAAAACATATTGAGCACATCGCGGCCTTTGGAGTATTCACGCAACAATTTCCGGTTTTCGCGCTGGTCGATAAAGAATCCGGTTTTTTGTCCCTCTTCCCAGTCGACCAGAAAGCGATTGCCATATTCGAGTACTTCGGTTGATTGGGAATGGCCGAGAAGATATCCGTCTGCCGGTTCTACCGAAGCTTTGTAAGGCAATGTTTTCGAACTTTTGTCGTAAACAGCAACCAGTTTGTTGCCCATCACCGTCTGTAGCGCAGCAACCAGTTTTTCGCGGTTAAGCCACATCCCCACCGAGTGGGCCTGAAAAACAGCCGTTCCATTATAGAAATCGACAACCAGTCCGGGCATTCCATCGCCTTCACCATGAACCAGACGGAAAACATTGGTGTCGGGGCGGTTGGTCAATCCGGCAGTTTCCCTAACGCTCAGTGCATTGGAAAGTTTGCTGACCCAGAAATCATCGTCAGGTTGCTGTTCGCCGAACGAAATCATCCGCACGGCGATTGAGCCTATGGCACAATGTCCGTAACCGATGAGTTGTTTTTCAGCGGTAAAAACGGATACGGTATCACCTTCTTCAACCTGACCATCGATACGATCGATGGCTCCTGAGAAAATCCAGGGATGAAAACGCAGCAACGAATCTTCCTTGCCTTTTTTCAGTACAACTTTGCTGTACAATTGCATATCGGGAATTTATTTTTTTTAACTTTTATCGATTTTAAACGAGATGGTTACAGGGTTTTTTCTGTAGCTGTTTCGTCTTTTGGAAGTACGTTTTCGGGCTTAAGCCGGCTTAGGCGGACATAAATTTCGTGGGCAATCCACGCATCGGTTGCCGCATAAATCTGTTGCTGTTCGGTGAGAATGGTTGCTTCCCAGTTGGTAAGCCGCTGCGATTTCGAAATACGGACACCCATAACAATCCCGGCCAGTTTTTTTAGACTGAGGTTCTCGATGCGATAGGTTTTGGCCATATCCTGAAGATCGATGAAGCCATTGGGCTTGAATGGCGCAATTCGTTGTAATACTTTGATATCGTCGTGAATGGCTGCCCCAATCTTCAGGATGGCTGGCGAGGAGAGTACTTTTACCAGGCCTGGCGATATTCCTATATGGTTGACCCGAAACAGGAAAGCTTCGTCGGATGTGGATAGTTGCAACAATGCGACCGGGTGAATCTGCCCTTTTTTGAATGAAGGTCGGGTTTCGGTATCAAACCCGAGTATGGGCTGTTTTTTCAGGTAATCGACGGCGGCAGTAATCTGTTCAACACTTTGCACCAGATGAATTTTACCTTCGAACATCGAGAGTGGGAGCAGATCAAGCTCTTCGTTCGATATTGATGATTGGATAGTTGCGCCGTTAATCTTTTTTTCTGTCATACGCCGTAATTATTCGCCTCTGTAATTTCTGAACTGCTGTTTCAGCAGCGTATCGTTGCTTTCAATCTCATCGTCATCATTTTCTGCTTTTAATATTAAAGGCTTCAGGGGTTTCTCATCGAGGTCGGCATCGCCATAAACCAGGTTGTGGATAGCCCTGAGGCCATTGACTAAACGCTGCCCCCAGTATTGTTCGAAGTTGGTCTGACATTCGAGCAGCGCAGCTTTCATTACATCAACGGTCCCTATGCGATAGGCAAGCAGAAAGTCTTTTAAATCCTGATAGATATCGGTAATGTTTTCGGCAATGCTCCCGTCGAAAGAGGCATCGTTCATTTTTTGATCGAAAATCTCCTGATAGCTATCGAATTCGCCTATTTTGGCCAGAATTTTTTTCAGCACAAAATTATAATCGTCTTCGGTGACAAATTTTTCAGGTATTTCGTCATTCTCATCGTCTGTAGCCGGAAGCAGCGATGCTTTCAGATAGAGCAATGGAAAGATTTTCTGAATTTTAGAAATAAAATCCTTTCGGCTGTGGTGATCAACCGATTCGACAAAGTTGCAATATTCAAGTGCAACAGTGGTAAATTCAATTACATTCTTGGAATAAACGACCTCAGAAAAAACTTCTTTCATTACGATTCTGACATTGAAAACTAAGGCAGCAAAGGTAAAACTATTTTATCAACCTTTTTTAATAATCGTGTTCATTCTCATTCATTTTCAATAACCCGACATGGTTAAGTTGCAGCCTGCCCTTATCGAGCAGCCAGCGGGTAACATTGAGAATGAGTGGTTCGGGCTCATCGATTGCACGAACCAATTCGGCGGTGCTATATGGTTGTTTGTTTAGCTGAGCAATAATTTTTTGTTGTATCCTTTCGAAATCGGAATGGCTGATGCCCGATTCGTGTTCGCCTTTGCAAATGTCACATTTTCCGCAAGGTAACGATTCCTTTTCTCCAAAATAGCGGAGCAACAACACGCTGCGGCAAACATCTTCGGTGGCGGCATATTGTATTACCGATTCGACCTGCTCTTCGTATTTGATTTTTCTTTTCTGGTAATTTTCGGGGCTTAGCACAATTCGCCTGGAATCAATGCGTTCGATGGTAAAGCTGATAGAAGGCGATTCGCGCCGCGGAATGTAGTGAACGATTCGCATCTTGTCGAGCAGCTGAAGCGTTTGGTACACTTCGTCGCGGGTAAGATTTATTCTGCGCCCAATTACCTCTTCATCTACACTGACATAATCGGTAAAAAGCCCGCTGTAGGAGCGGAGCAGGGTTTTGATAAATTCGTCGGTAGATTTGTTATTGGTTTGAATGTGATATAGTTCGTCGCGTTGAAGTAGAAAGTTGAGTCTTGAAAAATTGCCTTCATCTTCGTCATATTCCAGATAGCCTTGCCTTTCGAGTAGTTTCAGGCTGTGATAAACCGATTGGACTTGAAAGTTAAATTTGCGGGCAAAATCTTCGATGTGAAAATTATAACTTTCGCCTTTGCCCGAACCGGTGGCAATTTGAAGATAATTGGCCAGCGATTGATAGACATTTCTTACGGTTTCGATTCCCGGGAAACTATCGGTCACCATTTTGTGCAGCCGTTTCTTGTCGGATGAGTTGAACAGCATTACGGCTACGGCAGCTTTCCCGTCGCGCCCTGCACGGCCTGCTTCCTGGAAATAGGCTTCGAGCGAGTCGGGCAAATCGGGATGGAGTACAAAACGGACATCAGGTTTGTCGATTCCCATTCCAAAAGCATTGGTGGCTACCATCACCCTGCATTCGCCGTTCATCCACTGTTCTTGTTTCTTTCGTCGCGAGGCGGGGTGTAATCCGGCGTGGTAATAATCGGCAGTAATCTCTTTTTGTTGGAGCATCAGTGCTATTTCGCGACATTTTTTGCGGCTTCTGACATAGATAATTCCAGTTCCTTTGGCCTTTTCGACCGTGTTGAGCAGGTAGCCCAGCTTATCGTCTTTGGTCCGGACCAGATAAGTAAGGTTTTCTCTCCGAAAACTTTTTTGCAGCACATTCTTCGCAGGGAAAAGCAATTTGTCCTGAATATCACCGACCACCGTTGCCGTTGCTGTGGCTGTAAGCGCCAGCACGGGAACTCCGGGAAAGGCTGCCCGAATGTCGGCGATAGCCAGATAGGATGGCCTGAAATCGTAACCCCATTGCGAGATGCAGTGGGCTTCATCGACCGTAATCAGGTTCAGCTTCATGCGGACAAGGTAAGCATTGAAATAGGGCGACTGGAGCCGTTCGGGCGAGACGTACAGAAATTTGTAATCGCCGTAAAGGGCATTGTTCAGTGCAATATCGATTTCGCGTGAACTCATCCCCGAATAGATAGCCAACGCTTTTATTCCCTTGCTGCGAAGATTTTCGACCTGATCGGTAATGAGTGCGATTAACGGAGTGACTACAAGGGTCATTCCCGGACGGCTTAACGCAAATACCTGAAAAGTTATAGACTTTCCACCACCGGTTGGCATCAGCCCTAAGGTGTCTTTGCCATCGGCCACCGAGCGGATAATATCTTCCTGCAACGGCCTGAAATGGTCGTATCCCCAGTATTCAGATAATATTTGATGAAATTGATCCATTCGATTATCAAACATACTTAAATTTTGCGGTATCAGAGCCGTTTCCAGTCTAAGCACGATCATTTCATCTCGCTGCCGGAGGACCACGATTTGTATCTTATTATTGTGTAACCAGATATCAATTTTCGGGGGTGAATGCCTTGGGTATTGGCAAAAATGATAACTTTGCACGTCAAAAAGTCTCACCAAAAACATCACACCCATGTCATTTCTGTCCGACAAAGTTGTACTCGAAGGATTAACCTTCGATGATGTGCTCTTAATACCCGCTTATTCGCAAGTGCTTCCACGTGAGGTCGATATCTCTTCGTGGTTTTCGAGGAACATCAAATTGAATGCCCCCATCGTTTCGGCGGCCATGGATACGGTAACCGAATCGAAACTGGCAATAGCCATTGCCCGCGAAGGCGGAATAGGCGTTATTCATAAAAACATGACCATCGATGCGCAGGCCAAGCAGGTCACCATTGTTAAACGTGCTGAGAACGGGATGATTTACGACCCGATTACCATCTCGAAAGAGAAACTGGTGATGGATGCGCTGAAAATAATGGAAAATTTTAAAATTGGCGGAATCCCGGTTATCGACGATTACGGCAAGTTGGTGGGCATTGTGACCAACCGTGACCTTCGTTTTGAGCGAAACATGAATCGTCCGATTGCTGAAGTGATGACTTCACAAAATCTGATTACCACTGATGTAACCACCAATCTTGAAAAAGCAGCCGAGATTCTGCAGAACCATAAAATTGAAAAATTGCCTGTTGTCGATAAAAACGGGAAGCTGATAGGTTTGGTTACTTATAAAGATATTACAAAGGCCAAGGACAAACCGTTTGCCTGTAAAGACGAAAAAGGCCGTTTACGCGTCGCCGCTGCTGTCGGTGTAACAGGCGATACGATAGACCGCATCGACGAATTGGTAAAGGCACAGGTCGATGCCATTATTATTGATACCGCCCACGGGCACTCGCAAGGTGTTTTGCAGATGCTGAAAACCGCTAAAAATAAATATCCTGAGAAAGATTTTATTGTCGGGAACATCGCTACGGCCGAAGCTGCTTCGGAACTGGTTTTCGCAGGTGCCGATGCGGTGAAGGTGGGCATTGGCCCTGGGTCTATTTGTACAACCCGTGTGGTTGCAGGTGTAGGAATTCCGCAATTATCAGCTATCTATAATGTATCAAAAGCGATTCGCAACAGCGGGGTCCCGGTGATTGCCGATGGTGGTTTGCGCTATTCGGGCGATATTGTCAAGGCGTTGGCTGCCGGTGCGCAGAGCGTAATGGCCGGTTCGTTGTTTGCCGGGGTTGAGGAGTCGCCCGGTGAAACAATTATTTTCCAGGGAAGGAAATTCAAATCGTACCGTGGAATGGGCTCGATTGAAGCAATGCAGCAAGGATCGAAAGACCGCTATTTCCAGGATGTTGAGGACGATATCAAAAAACTGGTTCCTGAAGGTATAGTCGCACGTGTTCCTTACAAAGGGACATTGTACGAGGTCCTTTACCAGATGGTTGGCGGGTTGCGTGCCGGAATGGGTTATTGTGGCGCCCCCAATATCGAAAAATTGCATGATGCCAAATTTGTCCGCATTACCAATGCGGGTATTGCCGAAAGTCATCCGCACGATGTAGCTATCACCCGTGAAGCCCCAAACTATAGTCGCGAATAGTGGCAAACCAATAGTATAAACGAAGGCCCCGAAATGTTTACGAGGGGCCTTCGTTGTATAAAAGCGTGAAATGTCGGAGACTACAAGCTCCTCTTTTTGGCGGTTTTTTGCCCTATTCGTTATTTTAAGATAAATTTGGACCATCAAGACAACCCAACGTTCATTTTCTTCATCATTAGATAACATGGAGCAAATTGAACCGAAGGGATAACTTCGAGAGAGAATATGCGCCAATATTTCATTGTTTTGTTGATGTTGCTTGTTGCCGGATGCCGATTCTTTGCCCGGGATTCGGGTGAAGAAGTGGTGGCTAAGGTTGGGAAAAAGGAGTTTACCCGTGCCGAAATTGCGGCAATGATCCCGAAAGGAGTGCCACAAAACGACAGCGCTGCGAGGGCAATGGATATTATCCAGTTTTGGGTACGGCAGGAGTTAATGCTTGCAATGGCCGAAGAGAATCTCAACGCTGAAGAGAAAGATGTGGAGAGAGAACTGGAAGAGTACCGTAAGTCGTTGATAATTCACCATTATCAGCAGCAATTAATCAGTCAGAAAATGGATACTGTGATTACCGGGAACGATATCAAACAGTTTTACGAACTCCACCCTGAGAATTTTATTCTCGAGCAAAGTATTGTAAAAGCTGTCTTCGTCGAGGTCCCGCGCCGCGTGGCAAAGCCCGAGCAGATTAAACGCTGGATGATTTCGCGCGATGATAAAGCAAAGGGCGATTTGGAGAGCTATAGTTTTCAGTATGCCACAAAATACGACTATTTCAACAATGAATGGGTCGAATTTGCCAGACTGAAAGCCAGAATACCGGATTTTTATCAGGATGCTGAAGATTTTTTACGGAGACAACTCTATTACGAAACTTCTGACGGCGATAATTACTATTTTCTGTTCGTGAACGATTTCAGACTGGTTGGCGAAAAAGCTCCGTACGACTTTGTTAAAGATCGGATAGAAAGTTTAATTTTGAACAATCGTAAAATGGAGTTCATCCAGCAACTCGAAAAAGATATTTATCAAAAAGGTAAAGACGATAACAAATTTGAAATAATTGATTTTAAACCAGAACATTAATAAAATGCTCAAAAATATCATTAAAAGTACCCTGGGTCTTCTGTTGGCCGGTGGATTCTGTAACGAACTGAGTGCACAGGATAAAGTGGTCGACCAGATTGTGGCCATTGTGGGCAGTAACCCCATCCTGAAATCGGATATCGAAACGCAGGCTATGCAGATGCAGGCTCAGGGAATGACCACTGAGGGCGATATGAAATGCGAAATCCTTGAAGATTTACTGGAGCAGAAACTGTTGCTGGCCGAAGCCGATCTTGACACAACAATTATAGTTACCGATAAGCAAATCAACCAGAATATGGACCGTCGGATGCAGTATTTTATCGAAAATATTGGTTCCGAGAAAGAGGTCGAAAAATATTTCAACAAATCGATTGTTCAACTGAAAGCCGACATGAGCGAGGTGATTAAAGAGCAGTTGAAAACCGAACAGATGCACGGGAAGATTACAGAAAAGGTAACCAGCACCCCGTCGGAAGTGAGGGCCTATTTCAGACAATTGCCCAAAGATAAGATTCCGCAGGTGTCGGCTCAAATCGAGTATGCCCAGATAACTGTATTGCCGTTGATTACGGAGGAGGAGGATCTGGAAGTCAAAGCCCGGTTGCGTGAGTTTAAACGCCGTGTTGAAATGGCGAAAGTTTTGCCACATTGGCAATCCTTTATTCTGAAGACCCTGGGTCGGCACGCAATGGTGGTGAAATGGATTATGTTGGCCGGGCTATGCTCGACCAGGCATTTGCCACCGAAGCATTTAATCTGAAAGTGAACCAGGTATCGAAGGTGGTAAAGAGTGAATTTGGCTATCACATTATCCAGTTACTCGATCGCCGTGGCGAGAAAATTAAATGTCGCCATATCCTTATCCGTCCAAAAGTAGATCCGAAAGAGCTTGAACGAGCTAAAAACAGGATCGACAGTATTGCCGATTATGTCCGTAAAGGCACGATGACCTGGGAACAGTCGGCTTACATGTATTCGTCTGATAAAAATACCCGTAACAACGGGGGATTGGTCACTTCTCAGCGAACTGGTTCATCAAAGTTTACAATGGACGAGTTGGAACCCGATGTCAGCAAGGTTATCAATAATGTTAAGATTGGTGAGATTTCAGATCCGTTTGTATCACTTGACGACAAACAGCGTCAGGTGTATAAAATCATCAAAGTGCTGAACAAAACACCGGCGCATCCTGCCAATCTTCAGGAAGATTATCAATATTTGAGCGAGCTGTATCTGGCCAAGAAAAAAGAGGATGTTTATCGTACATGGATTGCCAAGCAACAGGCAAAAACTTATATCCGGATCGACGATACTTATGCCAATTGTAATTTCAAATTACAATCGTGGAAAAAATAGTTGAACAAATTGCCGGAGAGCGTTGATGCAAAACGAAGATATCGCTCCAACAGTTTGTCCGACAGTGTAACCCTAAGACTTTTTTTTGCCGAAAAATGAATTCCCGTTCAGGAAATAGCTGGATTTATCTCTTCTTCGCTGCATTGGCGTTTCTGTTTATACAGGCATCGCAGCCGCAGCAACCCCAAAAAAAGAAGCGGATTGAGATCGATAATGCCGATTTGTACACCTACGACGAAAAGGTAATAGCCAACGCCCAACGGTTGATTGGCAACGTCCGTTTCAGGCATAACGATGCGCTGATGATGTGCGACAGCGCCTATTCGTACAACGAAAGCAACATGTTCGATGCATTTGGTAATGTGCATATTATACAGGGCGACTCGATCAACCTTTACGGCGATAAAATGAACTATAATGGCGATATTCGCCTTGCGCGTTTTGTCGGGAATGTAAAATTGGTCGACAAATCGATTACCTTAACGACTGACGAGTTGGAGTTCGACCTAAGCACCAATGTGGGATATTACGATACTTTTGGGAAAATTGTTGATACCGCCAATGTATTAACCAGTAATATTGGGCGTTACTACTCGAATGACGATATGTTTTTCTTCAAAGATTCGGTGGTTGTAACCAATAAGGATTTTGTACTTACTGCCGATACACTGAAATACAACAGTAAAACAGAGCGGGTTTTCATTGTAGCCCCAACCCATATTGTCGGTAACGATGATAAAGGAACACTCTACTCTGAGAACGGCTGGTACGATACCCGAACCAATATTGCCGAGCTTTATAAAGGTTCAAAAATTATCAATAAGGATCAGACACTTGAAGGGGATACGCTGTTTTATGATAAGGCCACCGGTAATGGGAGAGCGCGACACCGCGTTGTCCTGACCGATACCACGAACCATGTTATGATAACCGGCCGATTTGGTATTTACAACGAAAACAGTAAAATTGCATTTGTAACAGATTCGGCAATGTTTATCCAGTTTACCAACAAAGATACCCTTTACATGCATGCCGATACGCTTCGGACAATTCCGGACACTGCTGCGGTGGAGAATAGCGATAATAAATTCTTTATGGCCTATCGGAACGTCCGTTTCTGGAAACCCGATTTGCAAGGTAAATGCGACTCGCTGGCCTATCAGATGAAAGATTCGGTGATGCGTATGTTTTTTGATCCGGTACTTTGGGATGCAACCAATCAAATGACTGCTGAAAGAATAGAATATGTTTCGAAAGAAATTGATCCCGATTTGGCAAAGATGGAGAATGAGGCAATGATTATCTCCAAAGAAGATTCGATCAAATTCAACCAGATAGCCGGGAAACTGATTTTAGGTCAAATATTCGAAAACAAACTGAAAGTGGTCGATGTGAATGGAAATGCGCAAACCCGTTACTATTTGAAAGAGAAGGAGAAATATACCGGGATGAACAGCCTCGAGAGCAGCAAAATCAAAATCCATCTGGTCGAAAGCAAAATTGACAGTATAACTTTTTATCCAAAACCTGAAGGGAAAACTATCCCGCTGAGAGATTTGACCGATGAACAGAAATGGCTGAGAGGGTTCATCTGGCGCGAAGCTGAGAAACCCCGCAACCGATTCGACCTTTATCCGATTGATGAAAGCCGCAAAAAAAATGCAGGCTTAGTATCCAAGCCTGCATCGAAATAAATCCTTTTTACGCGCCGTTCAGTATTCGTCCTCGTTAAAGAAGAAATCATCTTTACTCGGATAGTCCGGCCAAATATCTTCTATCGATTCGTAGATTTCGCCTTCGTCTTCCATCTCCTGAAGGTTTTCAATCACTTCAAGCGGAGCACCCGAACGGATGGCAAAATCGATCAATTCGTCTTTCGTGGCTGGCCACGGCGCATCTTCCAGTTTCGAAGCCAATTCCAATGTCCAATACATAATATTTATTTAAGATTAGTGTGCTTGTTATTTTGCGATTTTAATACTTTTTTTTGAAAATAAAAATAGTGCGCCATATTTTTAAGGTATCCAAGGAACTTCTTCTGTATTAGTATTTTGCGCGATTTTTCGCGATAAAACAAATAAAAAGTCGGAAAGACGGTTGAGGTACTTCAGAATTTCGGTTGGAACGATCGCTTCCTGCGAGAGTTGATAAGCTCTTCGCTCGGCTCTTCTACACACGGTTCGGGCAACATGACAGTGCGAAACGGCTACATTTCCGCCCGGCAAAACAAAGTGGTTCATCGGCGGAAGCTGGTCAAGGAAAATATCCATTTGTTTCTTCAATAGTTGGATATCGGCATCGCAGCAGGGCAGTTTTCCTGCCAGATCAATTTTTGATGTATCGGTTGCCAGTCGTGCACCAATGACAAACAATTTCTTTTGAATCTCAATCAACAGGTCGCTGATAACTGAATCGTGCGGGTGCGACCGTATCAGGCCTATCCAGGTATTGAGTTCGTCTACCGTTCCATAGGCTTCAAGCCTTAAATCGTATTTGGGAACTCTGGTTCCACCAATCAATCCCGTTGTTCCGTCGTCGCCGGTACGGGTGTATATTCTCATCATCGTCAATTTTGTTTAGTAAACTGGATTCGGATTTTTATAATCGGTTTCTACAATGCCATCTTTCAGTTTTACAATGCGATGCGCATGTCTGGCAATATCCTCCTCGTGGGTGACCAATATGATGGTATTGCCGGCCTGATGGATTTGTGCAAAAAGCTTCATAATCTCTTCAGAAGTCTTTGAATCGAGGTTGCCTGTGGGCTCATCGGCCAGCAAGATTGAGGGATGGTTGATGAGTGCCCTGGCTACAGCAACACGTTGGCGCTGGCCTCCCGAAAGTTCGTTCGGTTTATGTTCCATCCGATCCTCCAGGCCAACTTCTGTCAGCTTCTGTCGGGCCATCTCTTCTCGTTTCTCTTTGCCAATGCCGGCATAAATCAGCGGAAGCATTACATTCTCGAGGGCCGAATAACGGGGAAGGAGGTTAAATGTTTGAAATACAAATCCAATTTCGCGATTGCGGATTTCGGCCAGCTGGTCGTCGTCCATTTGGCTCACATCGCTTCCGTTCAGTTGATATTTACCGGCTGTCGCTGTGTCGAGACAACCAATTATATTCATCAGTGTTGACTTTCCCGAACCCGAAGCGCCCATTATGGCTACATATTCACCTCTGGCTATTTCGAGATCGACTGAGCGCAATGCGTTGACAACCTGCGTGCCGACATAATAGTTTTTGATGATGCTGTTTAATCCGATAACTTTATTCATTTTGCCATTCATTGAGGTGTATTACAAACTTACAAGAAAATACGACGCCTTACAACCTTGCTAAATATTATTGTTCGATTAACCCCAATTTAATTTGGAGCTTCAGAACCTTAACACGAAATTCTCTTTCTGAAACTTTGGATCGATAATGCAAATTCCCAATTCAAACAAATCGAGCGAAATCTTCACCCTTTTATCCTCTTTGTAACGCATCCATTCTTTTTCAGTTTCGTCTGATTCATGTATTCCGGTTAAAAGCACCACCTTTCTATCTTCTTCTGAATCCCAAAAAAGGCTGTCGGGTTGACTCAGTGCAATGTCGGCATGTTTCAAATCGACCATCAAAAAGTTTCCGGTATGATTGGTTGTACTACTTGTCGTAGTTATATTTTTGATTTTGAGTTTTCTGACAATATCATCCAACTTTCCATCAACCACTTCTGGTTGAGAAACCTCTACCGGGATTCGGCTGTCGGCCAATGCAAGACAAGCGATATTGAAACCATTGCTCTTGCCAATGTAAATAATCTTCTCCGGTCGAAATTCGTTCACTAATCTGAAAATCAACTTGCCAAATTTCTCGTTGAGATCATTGTGCATATTGGTCCCTTTTTCGAGACAAATTTGGGCCGCTTTTTCGATTGACGAATAGGCCGAAAAAAAACCATCATTTTCGATAACTGTGGTTATCAACCTGAAAAGAAATGGCGAATGTATATTGTGCCCTTTGCGGTATTGTGCGTGTAACCAATACTGAATCAGTTTTTTATTTCGAAAATTCATTTTACCGAAATGCTAAGTAAAGCTTTTTTTTGACGATCGAAAGCCCAATGATGCTTTCGACTGCTAAAATAGTCTTTGCTGGAATAGTTTTTTCAGGTAAGTTTGCTTTATGCGCGGAAATATGGAATTGGAGATAAAATTTTTGCCGGGAGTAGGGCCCAGGCGTGCCCCTATCCTGAATCAAGAGCTAAAGGTGATGACCATTGGCGATTTGGTTTATTATTTCCCGTTTAAATATGTCGATCGGACCAAGTTCTATGCCATCCGCGATGTTAATGGCAACTTGCCCAACATCCAGATAAAAGGCCGCATCACAGGTACTGAAATGGTAGGCGAAGGGCGGAAACAACGTCTGGTGGCTTATATGACTGATGGTACAGGTATTATGGAGCTGGTTTGGTTTCAGGGGATAAAATTTGTTAAACAGTCGCTGAAACCGAACGCCGTGTATATTGCTTTTGGCAAGCCAACCGAGTTTAACGGTAGCATAAAGATCGTACATCCCGAACTAGATGAGAGTGGACCGGATACAGAAAAAAAGGAGGGATATATTCAGGCTTACTACAATACGACTGATAAAATGAAGAAGAGCTTTCTGAATTCGAAAGCCATTTTAAAACTTCAATCGAATGCATTGCAGCAGCTGCGCGGTCAGATTTGGGAAACATTGCCGGCCTGGCTAACCCAGAAACTTGGCCTGATGGGTTTGGAAGAGTCGATATTCAATATTCATTTTCCGGCCGGACCGGAAGAGTTACGCAGGGCTGAATTCCGTCTGAAATTCGAAGAACTTTTCTATATCCAGTTGAAACTGCTTCACCTTCAAGCCGACAGGCAGCATAAGTTTAAGGGTCACCGGTTCGATGTGGTAGGCGACTATTTCAACACTTTTTATCATCATCATCTCCCATTCGAATTGACCGGGGCGCAAAAACGGGTTATTCGGGAGATACGCAAAGACGCAGGGTCGGGCAAACAGATGAACCGGCTGTTGCAGGGCGATGTCGGGAGTGGCAAAACCATGGTGGCACTGATGGTTTCGCTCATTGCGATGGACAATGGCTTTCAGGCTTGCATGATGGCCCCGACCGAGATTCTTGCGACTCAACATTACAACTCAGTAATGAAGTTTTTGGGAGGCATGTCGGTTAATGTGAAGTTGTTAACAGGTTCGTCGAAGCTTTCGGAACGGACGGTGATCCATCAGGAATTGATGGATGGTACATTGAACCTGCTAATCGGGACCCATGCACTGCTCGAAGATGTTGT
Source organism: uncultured Prolixibacteraceae bacterium (assembly GCA_964404205.1). Classification (GTDB taxonomy): domain Bacteria; phylum Bacteroidota; class Bacteroidia; order Bacteroidales; family Prolixibacteraceae; genus CAZWBR01. Next base: position 14,639 of record CAYOJD010000023.1, on the reverse strand, counting down.
TACTTTCAAAAACCTGGGAATGGTTGTTATCGACGAGCAGCACCGTTTTGGGGTGATGCAGCGGGCTAAATTGTGGCGGAAGAATTTTATTCCACCGCATATACTGGTAATGACGGCTACTCCTATACCGCGAACGCTCGCGATGACTGTCTATGGCGATCTCGATGTTTCGGTAATAGATGAGTTGCCACCCGGCAGAAAACCGATTCGAACTTTACACTATTTTGAAAACAAACGAGTGCTGGTTTACGAACTGATGAAGAAAGAGATAGAGGCCGGACATCAGGTTTATATCGTTTATCCGCTTATTTCGGAATCGGAGAAATTGGATTATAAAAATTTGGAAGAGGGCTATGAGCATATTGTTCAGGTATTTCCGCAACCTAAATATCACGTTGGGATTGTTCACGGCAGAATGAAAGCTACAGAGAAAGACGAGGAGATGATGCGGTTTAAAACCGGTAAGACTCAAATTCTGGTAGCTACCACAGTAATCGAAGTTGGGGTTGATGTGCCCAATGCATCGGTGATGATAATCGAGAGCAGCGAAAGGTTTGGATTGTCTCAATTGCATCAGTTGCGTGGCAGGGTAGGGCGCGGGGCCGAGCAATCGTATTGTATTCTGCTTAGCGGTCATAAACTGGGTGAGGATAGCCGCAAAAGAATTGAAACCATGGTAGCCACCAACGATGGGTTCGAGATTGCCGAAGCCGACATGCGCCTGCGAGGCCCCGGCGATATTGAAGGGACACAACAAAGCGGTATTGCATTCGATTTGAAAATCTCTAACCTGGCGCGCGACGGTCAGGTGTTGCAGTATGCCCGCGATGTGGCTTCCGAAATTATAGCAGCCGATCCAATGTTGGAAATTCCCGGAAACGAAATCCTTCGAAAACAGATGATTGCCCTGCGAAAAAACCACCTGAACTGGGGGGCAATCAGTTAGGGGGACATAATCTATTAGTTTCACGATAAAGTTATGAACGCTTGAATATTATTTGCGCATAGCTATCTAATTGTTAATATTGAGGTTATTACGGTTGCCCGAAACCTGAATTGTTGATATTTCTGTTTTTTTAACATATACGCCAATCCAAATGACAAGCTGTAACTGCTCGTTTCAAGTAAAATATTAATTTTGGTCTCGACAAAAAAACGACAATTTGCATGGGAAAAGTAATATCAATTGCCAATCAAAAAGGGGGCGTAGGAAAGACAACTTCGGCTATCAATCTTGCAGCCAGTCTGGCAGTTCTGGAACGTAAGGTTTTGCTCATCGATGCCGATCCTCAGGCGAATGCTACCTCTGGAATTGGTATCGACCTGAAGAGTGTTAAAACCAGTATTTATGAATGTGTAGTCGATGAGGTTGATCCGCACAATATTATTTTACAGACCAATACCCCTAATTTTGATATTATTCCATCGCATATTGATTTGGTTGGTGCCGAAATAGAGATGCTTAATCTTCCCAATCGCGAGAAGATTTTGAAACAGGTTATCGAAAAGATTAAAGACGAATATGATTTCATCCTAATCGATTGTTCGCCTTCACTTGGATTGATAACGGTTAATGCGCTCACCGCATCCGACTCGATTATTATTCCTGTTCAGTGCGAATATTTTGCGTTGGAAGGTTTGGGTAAGTTGCTGAATACAATAAAGATAATTCAAACAAGGTTGAATCCTGAACTTCAGATTGAAGGCTTTTTGCTGACCATGTACGATGCCCGCTTAAACCTGTCAAATCAAGTTTATGAAGAGGTTAAAAGGCATTTTCAGGATATGGTTTTTGAAACCGTTATTACCCGGAATATCCGTCTTTCGGAAGCTCCAAGTTATGGGATTCCGGCATTGTCGTACGATGTAGCATCGAAAGGGGCCCAGAGCTATTTAAATTTGGCCCGCGAATTGTTACAGAACAACAATATGACTGCGATTCAGCATAAAGAAATTGTATAATAGAAAGATAAAGAGATAAATACCAATGATGGCTAAACGAAACGCACTCGGAAGAGGGCTTGGAGCACTGATTACCGATGCTGACCAAATGAGGGATACAGCACCGGTGAGCAACGAAATTGCAATTACAGAAATAGAAGCTAATCCGTTTCAGCCCCGTATTCATTTTGACGAAGAGGCGCTTCAAGAATTGGCAGCGTCGATAAAGGAATTGGGTATTATTCAGCCAATTACCCTTAGGAAAACTGCCGGCGGAAAATATCAGATTATTGCAGGCGAGCGTCGTTTTAGGGCAGCCAAACTGGCTGGTTTAGATAAAGTCCCGGCATTTGTTCGTGAAGCCGGCGACGAAGCCATGCTCGAAATGGCTTTGGTCGAAAATATCCAGCGCGAAGATCTCGATGCCATTGAAGTGGCACTGAGTTACCAGCGATTGATTGACGAATGTCAGCTCACACAGGAAACACTTAGTGAGCGAGTTGGCAAAAAGCGATCTACTGTATCGAACTACCTGCGATTGTTGCGTCTGCCCGCTGTTATTCAAAAAGCGATTCGTGAGCAGGAAATTTCGATGGGCCATGCGCGTGCACTGGTCAATATTCCTGAACCTGAGACGCAGATAATGATTTACAGACAAATTGTAAAATACGATTTCTCGGTACGTAAAACCGAAGAGATTGTCCGGAAAATCTCTTCGGAAGATGGCGAGGGTACCGTTTCCCGCAAACCCTCAGGTAATTCGGATATTTACAGCGAATTAAAAACCCATTTGTCGAAATATTTCCATACCAGCGTAGGGTTTAAGATTGACGACAAAAACAAGGGAAAGATTATTATTCCGTTCAACGATTCCAAGGAATTGGAACGCATTATCGGGATTTTCGACAAGCTTAATTCTTGAAAACTGATAGTTTATCCATTGAAGGCAAAAATCAGACTATTTTCAATTGTTTTTGTATTGCTGTTGGCCAGTTTATCCAGCCTGAAAGCTCAGGACGTGGAGGTTCCGGCCGATAGTTTGGCAATTCCTACGGAAGTGGTAACCAAAAAATTGTCGCCCAAGAAAGCCTCGATTTATGCAGCACTTTTTCCTGGTTTGGGTCAGATTTACAATCAGAAATATTGGAAATTGCCGGTGGTGTACGGCGGATATGCCGGATTAATTTATATATTTGGGTGGAATAATAACAATTATCTTGATTATTTTGAAGCTTATCGAACTATAGCACAATACGATAGTCCTTCGCAGTTAACAGCGGACGATAAGCAATATCTCGATGATTTTATTAAGAATCCGTCGATTGATCTGACCAATTCTTCTCACTTTAGTTATGTCAAAAAACAACTTCAAAGCGGGAAGGATTACTACAGGCGCTATCGCGACCTATCGGTGATAGGAATAGCAGCGCTTCATATTCTGAGTATAATTGATGCAAGTGTAGATGCAAACCTCTTTGACTTCGATGTCAGCGATGATTTAAGCATGAGGATAGAGCCAATGCCATTCAATGGTTTTGGCCCTTCGCAGGTAATAGGTATTAATGTTGCAATTAAATTTTAGTGAGGCTTTACTTATGGAGAAAATGAGATTTTTGTTGTCGATAATTCTGATTTCCGCCATAACCTTTCAACTAACGGCCCAGGAGGTCAATCCAAATAGCAAAGCTAACCCTGATCAATTCTGGGTGAACGACACTACAGCCGGCAAAATGGCTGTAGAACAAGTGAATGAAAACCTCGAGTTTATGCTTTCCGATAAAATCGATTCGATGATGAATTCATGGTACACCCGGAAAGCCTTCTCCTATTCTGCGCTGAATCAGGATAACCTGGTGCGCGAAGAGTTGAAAACCCCGCTTCCTGATTCGATTTATATCAAACGTTTACAGGCAATCGATTCGTATATCCCGCTTTCGTACAACGAAACGGTAAAGAATCTTATTGGGCTTTATACCATCCGCAAGCGTGGCTTGACATCAATCATTATGGGAATGTCGAATTATTATTTCCCGTTATTTGAAGAAGCCCTCGAACGTTACAATCTGCCTCACGAGTTGAAATATTTGCCTATAATCGAATCGGCCCTTAACCCCAAAGCCTATTCGCGGGCGGGAGCTTCGGGATTGTGGCAGTTTATGACCGGAACCGGTAAAATGTATGGTTTGGAAATCAATACCTACGTCGACGAACGTAATGATCCCATCAAATCGACCGATGCGGCAGCCCGCTATTTGCGCGATTTGTACAATATTTATGGCGATTGGCATTTGGTTATTGCCGCTTATAATTGCGGCCCGGGAAATGTGAATAAAGCGGTTCGGCGCAGCGGCGGAAAACAAAATTATTGGGAGATTTATTATTCTCTGCCCAAAGAGACACGGGGGTATATTCCGGCATTTATTGCAGCCGTTTATATGATGAATTATGCCAAAGAACATGAGTTAGTTGCTGCCGAACCATCATTCAAAACGGTTTCCGATACAGTTGAGGTGAAAACTTACCTTAATTTCGATCAGATTGCAGCTAATATTGGCGTTTCGGTTGACGAATTAAAACAACTTAATCCGCAATATCGTCGCAACGTTATTCCAGCAAAACCGGAGAAACCTTATATCTTGAAACTTCCGCTCGAATCGGTTTCACCGTTTATCGACAAAGAGAAAGATATTTATGCCTGGTCAAGAGATCGTTACTTCCCCAATAATCAGATTGTGGCTCCGGTTGCGGCATCATCTCATCAAAATACAGCCAGCGTCGATGGGAAGAAGAAAATCTACTATACAGTCCGTTCATGTGACAATGTGGGGGCCATTGCAGCTAAATATCGTGTATCAGTTACAACATTGAAATTTTGGAATAACCTGCGCAGCAATATGATTCGTGTTGGGCAAAAGCTCGCCATTTATGTGCCGGATAACTCTCCCAAGAAAGAGACACCCAAAGTTGAGGTCCAACCCAAAGTCGAAACACCCCAGACTGCCATTCCCGACGAGAAGATTGCCTCTGCGGCCGGACGGGATTCAACGGCTGTCGCTTCAATTGTCGATAGTATGAATAAACCGGTTGATGCCAAGGAGTTTGTCATATATACCGTTCAGCGCGGCGACAGTTTATACACGATTGCCCAAAAATTTCAGGGAATTACGATTCAGGACATTAAGGAGTTGAACAACTTTAATAGCAGAAAGGTAATTCATCCCGGAGATCAAATAAAAATTCCAAAAAGAGCATAATAGTCTTGCCAAAAAAATAATCCCAAAACGCTACAAGTTTTGGGATTATTTTTGGGTAGTAAATTTTCTACCGAAATCCATCCGGCTCTTTGACGGCCACGCTATCAACAATATATTTTGAATCTCCCCGCCAAATCAGCGTGCCTTTCTTTTCGCGGTAGTGCAAAATAACATGTTCTCCCTGAATTTTTTCAAGCTGTTTGGCCAAATCTTCCTTGGTTACCGAAAAATGGAATTTTTCGGATGCAATGGGTACTTCCGAAGTGGTTTGCACACTGCTCAGTATCATTTCCCCTTCGTATGTTTTGAAAACATTTCCCCTGAGCGAGAACTTTTGCAGTAGTCCGGCTCGATAGCCCTGGCTGTAGGTAAAATAGAATTTCCAATATACTGCGCTACCCATAAGCAGCACAAGAATAACGACAAAACCGAATAAAAATTTTCTCATAGAGTTATTTGTTAGAATTATTGTCACGACACTTCTGCAAAATACAACTTTTTTCACTTTTGAAGGTTATGCAATAATTGATTTTCTGCTGCTTAATCCTTGCATCCAACATTGTAAAACTGATTTGCAGACTTGACAAAATGGTTAAAAAGTAGCACATTTGCGCTTCAAATCCATACAAAACAGTTATGAGCGAAGACAGGCAGATTATATTTTCAATGTACAAAGTGAGTAAAACATATCCGCCACAACGGCAGGTGATTAAGGATATCTCGCTTTCATTTTTTCTGGGTGCCAAAATCGGGATTATCGGGTTGAACGGTTCCGGTAAATCGACCTTACTTAAAATCATTGCCGGAATTGAAACCGACTTTCAGGGTGAACTGGCTTTTTCTCCGGGTTATACCGTTGGTCATCTGTCGCAGGATCCTGAACTCGATCCAACCAAAACGGTGATGGGTATTGTACAAGAAGGTGCTCAGGAGATTGTCGATCTTCTGAATGAGTACGAAGAAATTAACCAGAAATTCGGTCTGCCTGAGGTGTATGAAGATCTGGAAAAGATGGATAAACTGATGGATCGTCAGGCTGCATTGCAGGAAAAAATCGATGCCACCGATGCCTGGAACCTGAACAATAAACTGGAACGTGCCATGGATGCCCTTCGCTGTCCTGATGGCGATACACCGGTGAATATTCTTTCGGGTGGCGAACGCCGTCGTGTGGCGCTTTGTCGCTTGTTGTTGAAGCAACCCGATGTATTGCTGCTCGACGAGCCGACCAACCACCTTGATGCCGAGTCGATCGATTGGTTGGAACAGCATCTGCAACAATACAAGGGAACGGTAATCTGCATTACCCACGACCGTTACTTCCTCGACAATGTAGCCGGATGGATTCTTGAACTCGACCGTGGCGAAGGTATTCCCTGGAAAGGAAACTATACCAGCTGGCTCGAACAAAAACAAAAGCGCCTCGAAATGGAAGAAAAAGGCATTTCGAAACGCCGTAAAACCCTTGAACGCGAGTTGGAGTGGGTGCGCATGAGCCCCAAGGCTCGTCAAGCCAAATCGAAAGCCCGTTTGGGTGCTTACGAAAAACTGTTGAATGAAGATGTAAAACAGAAAGAAGATAAACTCGAACTCTTTATCCCGAACGGGCCGCGACTGGGCGATAAAGTGATTCTGGCCGAAAATATCTCCAAGTCGTTTGGCGACAGACTATTATTCGAGAATCTTAATTTCACCCTTCCCCCCAACGGAATTGTTGGTATTATTGGCCCTAATGGTGCCGGTAAAACCACACTCTTCCGTATGATTATGGGCCTCGAAACACCCGATTCCGGTACCTTCACCGTTGGCGAAACCGTAAAACTGGGCTATGCCGACCAGAATCACGAAGCAATCGATAAAGAAAAGTCTGTTTATCAGGTGCTGTCGGGGGGTACCGACGAGGTGATGGTGGGCGGACGTTCAATTAATGCCAGGGCCTATGTGTCGCGCTTTAATTTCGGTGGTGCCGATCAGGAAAAGAAATGCGGTGTGCTGTCGGGTGGCGAACGTAACCGTTTGCACCTTGCCTTAACATTGAAGGCCGAAGCCAACGTTTTATTGCTCGATGAGCCAACCAACGATATCGACGTTAATACACTGCGAGCGCTGGAGGAAGGTCTCGAAAGCTTTGCCGGTTGTGCCGTGGTTATCTCGCACGACCGCTGGTTCCTCGACCGTATCGCAACCCATATTTTGGCTTTCGAAGGAAATTCGCAGGTCTATTTCTTCGAAGGAAGCTATTCGGAATATGAGGAAAATAAAAAGAAACGACTCGGCGACATTACGCCGCACCGTATCAGATATAAAAAGTTGGGTTAATTTGCCGTCCGACTTGTAATGATAAATGCTCCACCTACCCCAAAGTGGAGCATTTATTATTTGTTGAGTAATTCTTCAAACGAAAAGTGGAGGCATGCATGTTTGTTAATGGCCCAATAAAACCAATCGTTGGTTTAAAAAGAAACCCTCAATCATCGACTGAGGGTTTCCTTTATTAAAGATGGGACAGATATTCCCGAAAATCGGAATAGGCTGGTGAGAGTGCGTTGCTTTGTTTCTCTCCTTCCAGAAAAGCTTTTAATCGTTCGGGCATTGGTACCTTTCCTTTTCCAACTATCTCTTCCACGGTTTCGGTAAATTTGGCCGGATGGGCTGTTTCGAGGAAAATACCGGTTTCGCCGGGTTGCAACTTTTCTTTTAGCGCGCGGTATCCAACTGCCCCGTGCGGGTCGGTAAGATAGCCGGTGGTTCGAAAAACCTGTGCCATCGTTTCGCGGATTTGGTCGTTGCTGTAAGTTGTTCCCTGCATTATGGCCGATATTTGGGCGTGATTGTGTTGATAAAGCTCCAAAATACGGGCGAAATTGCTGGGGTCGCCAACATCCATCGCATTGGCAATAGTGGCTACCGACGGACGTGGAGTAAACTTTCCGGTTTGCAGATAGTGGTAAACCACATCGTTTCGGTTATTAGCTGCCATAAATCGGCTCACCGGCAATCCCATTTTCAGTGCAAAAAGTCCGGCAGTAAGGTTTCCGAAGTTACCGCTCGGAACGGAAAAGACCACATTTGTATTTTTATCGGTTAATTGGGCATAGGCATTGAAATAGTAAAATGCCTGAGGTAAAAATCGGGCAACATTAATGGAGTTGGCCGATGTTAGTACCAATTGTTGTTGCAGTTCGTTGTCCATAAAAGCCGACTTGACCAATGCCTGACAGTCGTCGAACGTGCCATCGACTTCCAAGGCAGTAATATTTCGACCGAGGGTGGTAAACTGTTTTTCCTGGATCTCGCTTACTTTCCCTTTGGGATACAGCACATGTACCCGGATGCCCGGTACTCCTAAAAAGCCGTTAGCTACCGCGCTGCCGGTATCGCCCGAAGTGGCCACCAATACATGAACCGTCTTTTTGCTTTCCGACAGGAAATAAGAGAGCAGCCTTGCCATAAAACGGGCGCCAACATCTTTAAAAGCCAGTGTCGGGCCATGAAACAACTCGAGCGAATAGATATCTTTTTCAACCGCTACAATGGGGGTGTCGAAATTCAAAGTGTCGAATACAATCTCCCTCAGTTTTTCTTCGGGAATATCTTCTCCAAAGAAGCATTTGGCCACCTCGAACGAGATTTCCTGAAAAGTGAGATTGGAAATATTGTCGAAAAACGCTTTGGATAACTTCCCAATGCGTTCGGGCATATAAAGCCCCCTGTCGGGAGCAAGCCCTTTGGTAACGGCAGTCATCAAATCGACTTGCGGCGACTGATGGTTGGTGCTGTAGTATTTCATCGGTTAATCGCTGATTAAATTTTCCATAAACATCCGGCTTGGGAGCGTACCGTAACTTCCCGATTTGGCCGCTTCCTCGTCGTAGCGGGTCACATTGTCGGCTTGATTACCGGGTTTGTAAATGACGAATGGAACCGCATCGCGGGTGTGGGTTTTTAACTTCCATGGTGTTGGGTGGTCGGGCAGAAGTGCAATGGCAACAGGTTCCTCCATTTTGGAAGTTTTGTCTATTAGATAGCTCAGAATACGTTGGTCGAGATATTCAATTGTGCGGACTTTTAAATCCCAGTCGCCTTCGTGACCGGCTTCGTCGCTGGCTTCAACATGCAGATAAACAAAGTCTTTTTCTTTGATAGCCTGAATGGCCGCTTCTGCTTTCCCTTCGTAATTGGTATCGTAGAGGCCGGTTGCCCCTTTCACTTTAATGATTTCGAGCCCGGCATATACGCCAATGCCCTGTATCAAATCGACAGCCGAGATTACAGCGCCGCTGTTGATTCCGAAGAGTTCTCTCAGCGTCTGCATCTTTGGTTTATATCCCGGCGACCATGCCCAAATTGAATTGCCGGGATCTTTTCCTGCTGCTTTTCTTTTCAAATTTACAGGATGGTTTGCCAACAGTTTTTGCGAATCGTGGGTAAGCTGGCGCAGCAGGGCTGCTGTATTTTCTGCGATTGGGGTTGAAGCAATCGGAAGGAGCGGTAGCCACTCCGCACCCGGAACATCGTGTGGGGGGGTGCATTTCACGGCTTTGTTGCCTCCTTTGATAACCAGCAAATGGCGGTACGATACGCCGGTATAAAAGCGGATATTTTCGTTCCCGAGATGTTGGTTCAGATAAGCAATCAACTCGTCCGATTCTTCGGTTGAAATATGTCCCGACGAATGGTTTTTGATTTTTAACCCTTCGATACAAACCAAATTACACCGAAGGGCCAGATCGCCTGTATCGAGCGCTATGCCCATGCTGGCGGCTTCAATTACACCACGTCCTTCGAAAACAGCTTCGACATCGTATCCCAGCACGGCCAGATTGGCAACTTCGCTACCGGGATGCAACTTGTCCGGAATGGTTTTAAGCAAGCCGCTGCAACCCATTGCAGCCAACTTGTCCATGTTGGGAGTATTGGCGGCCATCAACGGCGTGAGACCATTTTTCTCCGCTTCAGGTTGGTCGGACATACCATCGCCCAGCACAACTATATATTTCATCTTCTTCAGCAATTGATTGATTAAATGTTCGATACTTTAATCAAATCGGCAAATACACCGGCTGCCGTAACGGCTGCACCGGCTCCATAACCTTTGATTTGCATCGGATATTCGTTGTAGCGCTCGGTGGTAAGCAGAATAATATTGTTGCTTCCCTCAAGATCGTAAAACGGATGGCCGGGCCCTACCTGTTGCAATGAAACCGAGGCCTTTTCGCCTTCCATTACGCCAACCACACGCCATTTCTTCTTCTCTTTATCGAGTTTCAGCCTTTGTGTTTCGAAACTTTCGTCAATCTCAGAAATGGTACTCCAGAACTCTTCCATCGACGATTTGAAATATTGCTCAGGAATAAATGGGATGTTTACAACATCTTCCTGTTCAGTGGTATAACCAGATTCGCGAGCCAGAATGACTAACTTGCGCACCACATCTATTCCGCTGAGGTCGATTCTCGGATCGGGTTCAGAATATCCTTTTTCTTTTGCCAGACGGATAGTTTTGCTGAGGGGAATCTCGCTGCTTATGGTGTTAAAAATGAAGTTCAGGGTTCCCGACAGGACTGCTTCGATTTTTAGAATGCGGTCGCCCGAGCGGCGCAAATCGTTGATAGTCGAAATCAAAGGCAAACCTGCACCAACATTGGTTTCAAAGAGAAACTTCACCCCGTTACGGGCCGCAGTTTCTTTCAATTCATGATATCGGCTATATTCTGATGAAGCAGCTGATTTATTGGCGGCTACAATTGAAATGTAATTGGATAACACGGACTGATAATGGTTGGCCACCGATTGGTCGGCCGTACAATCGACAAATACTGAGTTGAACATATTCATCTCAGTCATGATTTGGCAAAATTTTGTCAAGTCAGATTTTTCGTTCGAATCATCAAGTAGCTCTTTTATTTTCATCGGTTCAAGGCCTTCGCGGTCAAAAATCATTTTGCGTGAATTGGCTACCCCGGCAATGCGCAGTTTTAATCTTAGCTCTTTTTTTAGCTTTTCTTGCTGCAGACTGATTTGTTGCAATAAATCGCGGCCAACAGTGCCTATTCCAACCAGAAAAATATTGAGTTCGATATATGGTGAAAGGAAAAAAGATTCGTGTACAACATTCAAGGTTTTGCGTAAGTCGCTCTTTTTGACTACCCACGAGATATTTTGTTCTGAGGCTCCCTGCGCGATAGCCACCACATTGATTCCGTTTTTTCCAATCGTATAGAACAATTTTCCGGCGATACCGGCCGAATGTTTCATGTTTTCGCCAACAATGGCAACGATGCAGAGGTCGCTTTCTATCGATATTTTGTTGATGCGTCCTGATGAAATTTCGCGTTCAAACTCTTTTCGGACTGCTTCGTTGGCTGTTTCAGTAAATTTTGTGTCGATGGCAAAACTGATAGAGTTTTCGGATGAGGCTTGCGAAATTAAAATAACATTGATTTCCTCTTTGGCCAGCGCGCCGAACAGTCGCATTGAAATGCCGGTAACCCCCACCATCCCAAGTCCTTGAACGGTTATAAGTGTAATTTCTGAGATGGAGGATATCCCTTTAATGGGATGATCTTTACCATTCATCTTCGACTGACAAATCAGGGTTCCTTCATGTTCTGGGTTTAGCGTATTCTTAATCTGAACAGGAATAGCCTTTTGATAAACGGGCAGAATAGTCGGTGGATAGATTACCTTTGCCCCGAAGTGCGAAAGTTCCATCGCTTCAGAATAGGTGAGCATCGGAATGGTGTAAGCTTTACTGATTACACGCGGATCGGCAGTCATAAAGCCATCGACATCGGTCCAGATTTCCAGTTTTTCGACACTAAGTGCGGCTGCAAACAGTGCTGCGGTGTAATCTGAGCCGCCTCGTCCTAAAGTTGTTATTGTCCCATCAAAAGCTGAGGCGACAAAGCCAGGAGCCACAGCAATCCCGTTAAAAGTGCCATATTCATTCTTGATATTCTGATAGGTTACATCGAAATCGACACTGGCCCTGCCAAAATTACGGTCGGTTTTAATCAATGAAACAGCGTCGATTAGCTTAGCGTTCAGAAAATTGCTGATTATTAAAGAGGAGAGCCGTTCGCCAAAGCTAAGGACTTTGTCCAGTGTTTTGGGCGTAAGTTCGCCTATCAGCTTAATCCCTTCAATGATTTTTTCAATATCGTCAAAAAGTGGACGAATTGTTTGCAATGTCTGATGTAATTTACTCTCAGTGAACAGATTTTCTATCATCTTTTCATGGCGTTCTTTGATCTCCTTCATCGTCGGCATAAACTCGTTGCCCGATGAGGCTGCTGTAGCCATGGCCAATAGTTGATCGGTTACACCACCCAATGCACTTACCACAACAATAATGTCGGTCTGTTGTGCTTCTACAATTTGGCTTATTTTTCTTACATTTTCGTCAGAACCTACGGATGTTCCTCCGAATTTTAATATTTTCATGGGATTTTACTGATAAATTATAAATCTGTTCGTTTTACAAAAGTCAAAAAAAAATCTGAACCGTTGAATGAACGGCCCAGATTTCTGCGAGAATTGATGTTAATTTTATTTTTCAAGTGCCGGAGTGTACGATTCGGCAATCTTTTTCTCGAGTTCCTCGGCCAATTCGGGATTGTCGTGGAGCAACGTTCGTACGCTTTCACGTCCTTGTCCCAACTTTGTTTCGCCATAGCTAAACCACGAGCCGCTTTTCTTGATAATGTTTAATTCGACTCCCAGATCGATGATCTCTCCGGTTTTGGAGATCCCTTCACCATACAGAATGTCGAATTCGGCTTTGCGGAACGGAGGGGCAATTTTGTTTTTTACAATTTTAACGCGGGTATGGCTTCCCTGAACCTCTTCACCATCTTTAAGCTGTCCAATCCTGCGGATATCGAGCCTGACCGAAGCATAAAACTTCAACGCATTACCACCTGTAGTGGTTTCGGGGTTGCCAAACATGACACCGATTTTTTCGCGTAACTGATTGATAAAGATGCAGCAAGTGCGTGTTTTGCTGATGTTGGCAGTCAGTTTTCGCAATGCCTGCGACATCAACCTTGCCTGAAGTCCCATTTTAGAATCGCCCATCTCACCTTCGATTTCAGCTTTTGGCGTAAGAGCCGCTACCGAGTCGATTACGATGATGTCGATTGCACCTGAGCGAATCAGGTTATCGGCAATTTCGAGGGCTTGCTCACCGTTGTCGGGCTGCGAAATCAACAATTCGTCGATATTGACACCCAGCTTGCGGGCATATGTCGGGTCGAAAGCATGCTCGGCATCGATAATGGCTGCGATTCCTCCCTGTTTTTGCGATTCGGCGATTGCGTGGATGGCCAGCGTGGTTTTACCCGACGATTCGGGGCCAAATATTTCGATGACCCTTCCTTTGGGGTACCCGCCAATACCGAGTGCAATATCGAGGGCGATGGAACCCGATGGAATTGCCGGTACATCTTCGACGGCTTTGTCGCCTAACCGCATGATTGAGCCTTTGCCATAGCTTTTCTCAATCTTGTCCATTGTTAATTGTAATGCCTTCAGCTTTTCGAGATTGGCTGATTTCTGCTGTTCTTCTTTTGCCATAATTGGGATATCTAAACTTTTAATGCTTTGATTATCTGGTTTGAATGTTCTTTTGTGTCAACCTTTTCGAATATTTTAACGATAACGCCATTTTCATCGATAACAAAAGTTTTCCGCAAAACGCCCATGTAGCTCTTGCCATAGTTCTTTTTTTCGCCCCACGCGCCGAACGCTTGTAAAATTTCCTTTTCGGTATCGGCAATTAAATTGAACTTCAACCCAAATTTGTCGGCAAACTTTTGGTGCGATGTTTCGCTGTCGGGGCTTACTCCAACCACCTCGTAACCTTTTGTGAGCCAGTAATCGTAGTTCTCGCTCAGGTTACAGGCTTCGGCAGTGCAGCCAGGCGTGTTATCTTTGGGATAAAAATAAAGAATTAACTTCTTACCATGGTAACCAGCCAGCGAAATAGTTTCGCCATGTTGATTTCTTCCCTGAAAATCGGGTGCTTTAGAGCCTTCAACTATTTGTTTCATAATCAATAATAACTTAGTCTGTTAAACAAATATAATTTTATTTTGACAATAATATCCAACCTTTGTAACAGATATACGGGAATATTTCCTGTCGGGATGCGAAAAACTGTCAAAATGTTTATTTTTATGACTGATTACTAATTGATCGAAGAACATGAAGATTTTAGCCAATATTTACAGATTAACATTTTTGTTATTGATTCTTGTTTCGGTGAGTTTTGCAGTTACAGCGCAGGAGAAGGTTGGGAATGAAACGCTTGCCAAAGAGTATTTCGAACTGGGTAATTACGAAAAGGCTTTACCATTGTTTGCCCAACTCATCCGAACAAACCCCGACAATGCGATGTATAACTACTATTACGGGGTATCGCTGGTAAAAAATAACCTTTTC
>CAYOJD010000022.1:0-31318 GCA_964404205.1 uncultured Prolixibacteraceae bacterium | reverse complement strand
AATGGTATCCAAAAAGTTGGCTACTTCATTCATATATTGATCCATTGCCTCGAAAGCGGTTCCTTCCGGGGCCGTGACCGAAATCATCAAACGACTTTTGTCTTCCATTGGGGCCAATTCCGAAGGAAGTTTACTTCCGATGAAAAGAATGATAAAGAGCGAGATACCCACAATAACCCAGGCAATCCACCCCTTATTGATAAACCAGCGAAGCGACCGGTTATAATTTTCGGTCATTCGCTCGAAAACGCCCTCACTCCAGAGATAGATTTTCGATTCGGAAGTCGATTTCTTCAACATCCGGGCACACATCATTGGGGTCAGCGTCAGTGATACAAAAGCAGATATAATCACCGAGCCGGCTACAGTAATGGCAAACTCACGGAACAACCGACCGGTAATTCCACTTAAAAACATGATTGGCAAGAAAACCGCAGCCAGTGTTATTGTTGTCGAAATAATGGCAAAAATGATCTCTTCCGAACCTTTGTGTCCGGCAACCATTGGTTTTTCGCCTTGTTCTATCTTTTTGTAAATATTTTCGAGGACCACAATGGCATCGTCGACCACCAAACCGGTAGCCAATACAATGCCCAATAAGGTAAGCAAGTTGATGGTAAACCCTGCAATATACATGATAAAGAAAGTACCAATCAGCGAGATAGGTATAGCCAGTACAGGAATAATAGTGGTTCGCCAGTGTCGTAAGAAGACAAAAATAACCAAAACTACAAGTCCGAAGGCAAAAAATATTGTTTCCTCTACCTCGGTAATCCCTTTGCGGATGTTGACTGTAGAATCGTGAATAAGAAACATTTTTAAATCCTTTGGAACTTCGTTCTTAAGCTGCTCCACTCGTTTGTAAAACTCGTCGGCAATGGCTATATGGTTTGAGCCGGGCTGTGGCTGAATCGCCAATGCAATTTGCTGAACCCCATCTTCCCCCCTAAGGCTACTTTTTAGGTTTTCGGCCGTAAGGACCGCGCGGCCGACATCTTTTAGCCGCACTAAAACGCCATCCGATTCTTTGATTAGCAGATTATTGAAATCTTCTTCAGACGTCAGTCGTCCTAAGGTTCGGATAGTCAGTTCGCGTTCGTACCCTTCAATTCTTCCCGATGGAAGCTCTACATTTTCGCGGGTAAGGGCATTGCGGATATCGGTTGGGGCAATTTGAAAAGCCGTTAACCTTTCGGGATAGAGTTGTAACCTCATGGCATATCGCTTTTCGCCAAAAATGCGGATATCGCTTACCCCGGAGATGGTTTGCAAGCGTTCTTTGAAGACATTAATGGCAAAGTCAGTAAGCTCAATCAAACTGCGGTTGTCGCTTTGCAAAGCAAGAATCAAAATGGCATCGGCATCGGCATCCTGCTTGACCACCACCGGAGGATCGCAATCTTGCGGCAGACGGTTCAACACGCGAGAGACTCTGTCGCGTACATCATTTGCAGCTGCCTCCATATCTTCATCGATATTGAATTCGACGGTAATAGAGCTGCGGCCATCGCTGCTCGATGAAGTTAAAGTACGTATACCGGCAATACCGTTAATCGACTCTTCGAGCGGCTCGGTAATCATGGTGGCTATTACATCGGCATTCGCACCTACATATGAGGTTGAGACATTGACAATCGGCGGATCGACACTCGGATACTCGCGCAAACCAAGCAGCGAGAAGCCGACTGCGCCAAACAGCAACAAGACAATTGAGAGTACCGACGCAAGTACCGGCCTTCTTATACTCAGTGAAGCAATATTCATTTCCGATTTTTTAAATATTGTTACTGAACCAATTTAACTTTAACAGGCATTCCCTCTTTAATTTGCAGCAAACCACTCGTTACGATGGTATCGCCGGCAACAATTCCCTGCAAAACTTCGACCTGCATTCCATCTCTGAACCCTGTTTTTATATCGATTGGCGAGGCTTTTCCATCTTTAACAACAAACACCTGTTCGCCTTTCAATACGGGAAATACAGCCCTTGCCGGTATAACAAGTGTCTCTTTCTGTGGGGTATAGTTCAATTTGATACTGGCAAAGTGTCCCGGGAAAAGCTTCATCGAACTATTCGGGCAAATTGCCCTGATTTTAATTGAACGGGTTTCTGCATCGATTTTCGATTCTGTTGCATATATTTTTGCATTGAAAACATCTTCAGAGCTTTCAACAGAGAAATTAATGTCCTTTCCTACAGCTAATTCCGACAAGAATTTTTCAGGAACTGCAAATTCAACCTTGATAGGATCGAGTTGCTGAAGCGTAGTAATCACGGTTGAATTCGAAACAAAAGCACCTTCGCTCACTTTACGCAACCCCACAATACCACTGAATGGCGCAATTAACTCAGTTTTCGAAATCTGCGCGACCAACAAATCTCGCTCTGCTTTTAGCGTATTCAGCTTATTTTCAGAAACATCAAATTCCTCCTGACTGATTCCTTTGATCAAGAAAAGTTCCTTTTTACGCAGCAACTCTTTCTCGGCTAGCTCGATTTGCAACTGATTTTTTTTCAGTTGTGCCTGCAAATCGGCATCAAACATTTTTACCAGTTTATCGCCTTTTCTAACCGTTGATCCTTCTTTAAAATTGATTCCTGTTACCTTGGCCGATATCTCAGGCCTCAACTCAACCTCTTCATTGGCAAGCAAGGTTCCGGTATACGAGTATGCCTGGTCGAGTACGGAAGTATTGGCAATCATTCCATTAACCTCCATAGCAGAACGTGCCTGCATGGTCTGAATGCCTGTTTTGGCTTTTTCTTTGCATCCAAAAAAGAGCAATAAGCCGGCTGACAGCACAAAATAAGAGATTCGTTTGAGCATCATAGCAGTAATTGTCAGTTTATATTGAGAATTTGGAAATACGCACCTTAATATGTAACCTCTGATTTGACTAACAATTCAACAAAAAGATTAATGTAAAAATAAAAAAAAGAGGGGAAAACCCTCTTTTATTTCGTTACGGCATAAAAGCACCTTATCGGTGAATTGATTTTGCCTTCGGCAACCAATTTTTTAATGGCTTTGTCGACCTCCTTTTTGTCAACACCTGAAACTTCGGCGATTTCGCCACCTTTCATCGGTTTACCCGATTTTTCCAATGTTTGATAAACTGCATCTTTGGGATCCATAATATAAATGTATTAAAGTTTAGAAAGCCGGCTTAACAGGAAGTGATCGGCCAACACAAGGGCAGCCATCGCTTCGACTATGGGCACCGCACGGGGCAGCACACACGGATCGTGACGTCCTGAAACATTTACAGTCGTTTCGTTTTGATATTTATCGACTGTTTTTTGTTCTTTCAGCAAAGTGGCAATTGGTTTAAATGCCACCCGCCAATAGATATCCTGTCCGTTTGAAATTCCCCCCTGAATGCCCCCTGAATGGTTGGTCTGCGTAGAGATTCCGGTTTCGCTTTTGACAAAAATATCGTTGTGTTCAGAACCGGATAAACGAGTACCGCCGAAACCTGACCCATACTCAAAACCTTTTACCGCATTGATTCCGAGCATCGCACTCCCCAGATCGGCATGTAATTTGTCAAAAACGGGTTCACCCCAACCGGCAGGCACTCCGGTGGCCACACCACTAATCACGCCGCCAACGGTATCGTGATGATGACCAGCATATTCAATGCGTTGAATCATTTTTTGGGCTGTATCTGGATCTGGACATCTGACAATATTTTTCTCCGTCAACAGCAAATCCAATTCGTGATAAGGCTTTTCAATCTCAACTTCGCCAACCTGTGAAACATAAGCGTTTATGCTGATTCCCAGAGTTGCCAGCAGTTGTTTGGCAACGGCACCTGCTACCACTCGGGCCACCGTTTCGCGGGCTGACGAACGTCCGCCACCTCGATGATCGCGAAAACCATATTTTTGGTCGTAGGTAAAATCGGCATGCGATGGTCTGAAAAGATCCTTAATATTATTGTAATCAGACGAATGATGATCTTTGTTTCGCACAATAAAGCCAATAGGCGTTCCGGTAGTTTTGCCTTCAAAGATCCCTGAAAGAAACTCTACGGTATCGCTCTCCTGACGCTGGGTGGTAATATGCGACTGACCTGGTTTTCGCCTGTCAAGTTCGTACTGCACCCTTTCAGGGTCTAATGGTAAACCTGAAGGGCACCCGTCAATAACACCACCAATAGCAGCTCCGTGAGATTCACCAAATGATGTGAGCCTGAATATTTTACCAAATGTATTCATATCATAGAAGCAATAAACCCGAAGTTGATACTCCGGGTTTATAAAAATAGCATTTTCAGCAATGCTAAAAAATATTTTTTTAGTGACATCCGCAACCGCCGCTACCACAGCCAGAGTCGTCACAACTATCGCCACAGTCGTCGCTTCCGCAACCACCGCTGCCACAGCCACAACCGCCGCCAACATTATAAGCAGCCATCAATTCTTGCTCGGTGGCATCACGAACCTCAAGAATTTCGCCTTCGAAATGAAGATCTTCACCTGCAAGCGGATGGTTAAAATCCATGGTAACAGTTTCTTCCTGAACCGAAACAACCAATCCATCCATACGCTGGCCCTGAGCCGACATCATCGGGATTGTATTTCCGGGTGTCAACATCTCTTCATCAACTTTGCCATTGACTTGAAAAATTGACTTCGGCAAATCGACAACCGCTTCGTCATTAACTTCACCATAGGCATCTTTGGCCTGAATATCGATAACAAATTTATCGCCGGCTGCTTTGCCTGAGAGATTTGCTTCGAAAGCCGGGATCATCATTCCTGCGCCATAAAGGAAAACCAACGGGTTTTCGGATCCGGCGCGTTCGAATACATCGCCTTCTTTACCATCCAATTTCAGCTCGTAAGTGAGCGAAACCATCCTATCTTTAGAAATTGTCATAAATACCTGATTAATTAATTATTTTGTTTTGCAAAGTAAACAGGATAATCTGGAACTTCAATCTCTTCGTACGAAAATTGAGTCAATTTTGTTATAATCAAATCAATTTTAAGAAGGAAACAGGCGAAATTAAGCCAAATTTTAAAGGTCTGTTTCGTCGAACGAATAACGGATATTGTCCAAACAAACGTAGGCAGGTGTATTCATGCCCCAATCACCTGTATCGGTCGATTCGAAGTTAAAGCTGATTTTATTGACTTTTCCCAGCGACTTCAAATCAACTTTCGTCCATTTACCAACGATATAATCTTTGCTATTGTCGGTTGCCCTATAATCGGCCAAATAGAACTCAACTGAACCCACCTTGGTTCCGGCAGTATTGTAGCCATCAATCGTTACTTTAAACCAGTCGGGATCATTCCCGGTGGTACCGCCAAATTTTTTTGAATAGGCATCTCCGTTTTTCATTGACAATCCAACATAAGTACTGTTACAAAGCGAAATGCTTTCGATAGTACACGCTTTACCTTCGGCAAATGTTGCAAATGCATCTCCGCTGTAAGGCAAGTAAAAAAGGGCAAATTTGTTGTTGCCATTCGAACTGTCGAAAACGCTGTATTGATTATTGTATCCGGCAGTAGTTGCATCGTGCTCATTCGAATAGGCAAATCCCGACCAACTTCCGTAGGCAGCAGTATAAATATTGTCAAATTTCAAGTCTGTAGTCTGGAAGAAGCCCGAACCATCAGAACCGTTCCAATATCCACCAGTAGCAATGGTCAAATCGTCGAATGTTGCTGTACGGGTGACCGTCGAATCATCCTTGTCGCATGAGGTAAGCAAGATCGTGAAGGCGATTGCTGCGAAATAAAATAGTTTGCAATTTTTCATAACAACATAATTTAATTTTGATTATTAATGAATTAAAGAATTATTGAATCAATAACAGCAAACAGCAACCATTATATAAATTGTCAGCGACAATGTGGCCGTCACCGGATTACCGGAAAAGAATTCACATGTTGAGCCAGCACGACAAATATTTCGCACCAAGGCGAAACAACAGGTTGATTTGCCGGCTTTCTTCAAAAGATAAAAATGAAAAAACACGAGTGTTGTATTCATCTTTGCCGTTTTTCCCGAAAGCAAAAAATAAAAACAAACATCGGCAGGTCTTCTGGCTCATCCGGTTATCTGCGCCTTCCCGTTACCCAATTTCGAACAGTGGCAAATGGTTTCAGACAACCCTTCTATGGACTTACAGCTGCGGGTACAGCTCCGGTTTTACACCGGATTCCCTTTTCATTTGCAGTCGATGACTCAAACTGCAAAACCGAAATTCAACGCAAAAGTAGTGATTAGTCTTACATTCGCAATAGAAATCATCGTATCATTTCGAAAAATAATGAACAATAAATTAACGATAGCGCCGTCCCGGTAAACTATTGAACGCTTTTTTCGTATTTTTATTCCAGTACAAACCGTGTATTTTATGACATCTGAAGAGGCAAAAAACCGTATTCTCCAACTCCAGGAATTAATTGACAAACAGAATTATAACTATTACACGCTTAACCAGCCGGTCATAAGTGATTATGAATTTGACCAGTTGATGAACGAACTGATGACTTTGGAAAAAGCATTTCCTCAGTTTGCCGATGCCAACTCACCAAGCCAGCGTGTCGGAAGTGACATCAACAGGGAGTTTATCCAGGTTACACACCAATATCCCATGCTTTCGCTATCCAATACCTACACCGAAGGAGAAGTAAGTGACTTTGTAGAAAGGGTAAAAAAAATTACCATTGAAATGCCCGAGTTGGTGTGTGAACTAAAATTCGACGGAACATCAATAAGCTTAATTTACGAAAATGGACAATTGATAAGGGCGGTAACTCGCGGCGATGGTGTGAAAGGCGACGATGTCACAGTCAATGTCAAAACAATCAAAACAATACCGCTAAAACTGAAAGGTGATTTTCCACAACGTTTTGAAATCAGGGGCGAAATTGTAATGCCATTCTCGGTTTTTGACGAACTTAACCGGGAGCGGGAAGAAATGGGAGAACCGCTCTTTGCCAACCCCAGAAATGCAGCTTCTGGAACGCTTAAACTACAAAACTCAGCCGTGGTTGCCACGCGAAAACTAGATGCTTATTTGTATCATGTTTTAGGCGAAGAACTTCCTGATGATGGTCATTTTGAGCTGTTGGACCATGCAAGAAAGTGGGGTTTCAAAACTTCAGAGCATGCGCGAAAATGCAATAATATTAAAGAAGTCGCTGCATTCCTGAAAGAATGGGATATCCGACGAAAAGATTTGCCCGTAGCCACCGACGGCGTAGTTATTAAAGTCAATTCGAGGCAAATGCAGGAAGAGCTTGGTTTTACAGCCAAATCGCCGCGATGGGCCATAGCCTATAAATTTCAGGCTGAACGGGTAAGCACAACCCTGCTTTCGGTATCGTATCAGGTTGGGCGAACTGGTGCCGTTACACCGGTTGCCAATCTTGAACCGGTTTTATTAGCCGGAACCACTGTAAAAAGGGCCTCCCTTCACAATGCCGATATTATCGAAAGCCTTGACCTACACCAGAATGACCTTGTCTATGTCGAAAAAGGGGGTGAAATCATACCCAAAATTGTGGGTGTCGATGACCAAAACCGCCATCCAATGAATATGAAAGTTCAATTTATTACCCACTGCCCAGAATGTGGAACCAAATTAATTAGGCAGGAAGGTGAAGCAGCCTGGTATTGCCCCAACGACTCAGGCTGTCCACCTCAGATTAAGGGTAAGATTGAACATTTCATTGGTCGGAAAGCAATGAATATTGATGGCCTCGGCCCCGAAACAATTGAACTGTTATACCATAACGGGTTGATTAAAAATATTGCTGACCTATACCATTTGCAGAAAGAAAATTTGGTTGAATTGGAACGTTTGGGTGAGAAATCAGCTGTAAGAATTCTCGAAAGCATTGAGACTTCGAAGGAAACACCTTTCGAACGCGTTTTGTTTGCACTGGGAATCAGATATGTAGGTGAGACTGTGGCCAAAAAACTGGCCCGCGAAATCGGGTCAATAGACAATTTACTCTCGGCAAACGAAGCGCAGCTTACTTCAATTGGCGAGATTGGCTCGAAAATTGCTGAAAGTATTGTCAAGTGGTCAGCGCTCGGTGAAAACCAGGCATTGGTTGAAGAACTGAAAAAAGCAGGTCTAAAAATGGCAACTGAAGAGACAAAAAGTGAGAAACATTCAAACAAGCTCAATGGCCTCAGTATCATCATATCAGGAACCTTTTTAAAATTTTCCCGTGATAAATTGAAAGAACTCATAGAGAAGAATGGAGGACAGAATGTTTCCTCGATCTCTTCAAAAACAAGCTATATGCTTGCCGGTGAAAACATTGGCCCTGCAAAACTCGAAAAGGCGATGAAGCTCGGAATACCCATTATTAGCGAAGATGAATTTATCCAACTTATAAATTGAAAGTTAATCTTTTGCTAACTATTTTTACGAAAAGAGTAGATTTAAAAACGATTTTATAATTTTGACCCGAAATGATTCGAAAAATTGTAAGTCCTTACATCAGGAAAAGACTTATCGGTTATTACAAAAAGCAAAACCGGAATGCTCATTTACAGAATCTTAGCACAGCCAAGAATGTAGGAATCCTCTGGAACCCGTCAGACGAAGCCAGTATTGAGACTTATGAGTTGCTGAGAAAAGTTCTTAAAGAGAAGGGTATCAGGACAAGTGGACTCGCTTATATCGATTCAAAACGTGAAAAAGAGACACTCGCCACGGTATCCCATTCTGGATTTATCAGGAAGAAAGATGTTAGTTGGGTCGGAAAACCCGACAATGGCGAAATTGATCAATTCATGGCGTTGAAATACGACATAATTATTGACTTGACGATTAAGAAAGTTGTCGCATTACAATACATCCTGATTCATGCCGATTCCCGACTCAAAGTTGGATGGAAAGCGAACGACTACAATTTTTACGATTTGGACATTGATGTTTCAGCCAACCCAAATTGTAAATATTTGATGGATCAGGTAATATTTTATCTGGAAAAAATACAGGACAAAAGTGAGTAAAATGATGGAGAATAGGTTTCGTGGAGCAGGAGTGGCTTTAATCACTCCGTTTAACAGTGATTTTACCATCGATTTCGAAGCCCTTGGCAATATCGTTGATTACCAAATTAGCGGAGGAGTTGATTTTTTGGTTATTCTAGGAACAACAGCTGAAACCTCCACGCTTAAGCCAAAAGAGAAACAAGCGATTATCTCTTTCGTTGCCCAAAGGGTCAACGGCCGGGTACCGCTTATGGCCGGTATCGGAGGCAACGATACGCTGAGTATTGTCGAATCCATAAGAAGTTTTGATCTGTCAGGAATCGACGGAATATTATCTGTGGTACCCTATTACAATAAACCTACACAGGAAGGAATATTCAGACATTACATGGCCATAGCCGAAACATCCCCCCTACCGCTGATTCTGTATAATGTTCCGGCCCGAACCGGCATAAGTATGAGTGCCGAAACCACCCTACGATTAGCCAATGCTTCATCCAAAATTATTGCCACCAAAGAAGCATCAGGTAATTTTGCCGATATCTGTCGAATTCTCAGAGACAAGCCTCAAGGATTTTCGCTTATTTCGGGTGACGATGCCCTGATTGTTCCAACAATTTCATTGGGGGGCGAAGGCGTAATTTCAGTATTGGGCAATCTGCTCCCGGGCACTGTTTCCGAACTGACCCATACCGCTTTGAAGGGAAATTTCACCATAGCAGCAGCCCTTCAACTGAAAATCCAGCGAATCATCGATCTGTTATTTATCGAAGGAAACCCGGCTGGGGTGAAAGCTGCGATGCATATCCGAAATCTGGTTCAAAACCAATTGAGGCTTCCCCTTGTTCCTGTCAGCCAGACCACTTATGATGCGATTGCAGCAGAACTGATGAAATTCGAAAAAGCCTGATTTCAAAGAATTCCAAACGCCAATAAGGGTATATCATCCGTTAGAAACATTTCAAAGCCAACATTTGTTATATGGTAAAGCTTTGTAGCGTTTCGTCGTATCTGTTGAAAAAAGCGTAGTAATCGTCAACCAATGGAGAAACAAAAAGACAATTCGAATGTGCATCATTCCGGATCAAACAATGATCACAACATCGTGGCAGGAGATTTTGCCGATTTGCAAAGCATTTTGGATGCCATTCCACAGCCCACTGCGCTTCTCAATGCAAAATATCAGCTACTGCGATGTAATCATTTCATGGCGCAAATGCTCAGTGAAACAAAAGAATTTGCCTTTCAGAAACGGGTTGGAGATGCATTTGGCTGTGTCAATGCCCATAAAGGTCCCAGCGGTTGTGGTTCATCAGAAAACTGCCAGTTTTGTACAATTCAGTCTGTTTTGAAAGAAGCCGATCAAAGCAATTTGAAAACGACGCACGACTGCCATTTAACACTGGGCGACATGAAAGGACGTTTTAGGTCGCACATGAATCTTCGGGTAACAGTTAGTCCTTTCGAAGCCAATGGGCAGCGGTTTTTTCTTTTTATCATGGTCGATATTAGTAATGATATCAGACGTAGAATGTTGGAACGAATCTTTTTCCATGATGTGCTCAACAAAGCCGGAAATATTACCGGAATTTTGGACCTGCTCACAGCCTATCAAAATAACCAACTCAAATCGGATGAGCTGCTTGGATCCTTAAAAGTTACGGCCAACGACCTCATTGAAGAGATTCTTTATCAGCGCGATCTATCAGCTGCTGAGAACAACGAATTGAAGCCCAAGAACGAAGAATTTCGTTCGTTGGAAATATTGTCGCAAATCAAACAGCAAATCGAGAACAGCGAGATAGCTAATGGCAAAGTGGTCGTCACGGATCCGGTATCGGTCAATCTGATTTTTGTTACAGACGGGTTATTGTTACGGCGCGTTTTGCTCAATATGCTGAAAAATGCACTTGAAGCTGTTAACCGTTCAAGTACGATTACAATTGGCTGTAGACATATTTTGCCGGACAGAATACAATTTTGGGTGCACAACAACACTGTGATGCCTACCGAGATTCAGATGCAATTATTCAATAAATCATTCTCGACCAAAGAAGCCGGCCGCGGGCTGGGTACCTACAGCATCAAGCTTTTAGGCGAAAAATACCTGAAAGGCAAAGTTACATTTGTTTCAACCAATGAAACAGGTACGATTTTCTGTATCGAACTACCAGTCACCCCTTCAGCAGCCCCGTTAAACGACCAAAACAGTTAGCCGATTATCATTATTTGATGCTGTGCTATTTCTTAGGATTATAATATTGCAGCGCTTCAGCCATTTTTTCTTTCAAAAAGGCAATGCGATTTTCGCTGACCGGATGCGTACTCAAAAACTCAGGCATTCCCGAACCGCCCAGTTGTGCCATTCGTTCCCAGAAAGGGACACTTTCATTCGGGTCATACCCTGCCATTGCCATGAATATCAGCCCCATGTGATCGGCCTCGTATTCGTGTTTACGTGAAAATGGTAGCAAAACACCGTACTGGGCACCAATTCCGAAGGCGGCCATTGCCAATTGCTGGGTTTGTTCCGGCTTGTTGGTCAACGCAACCGACAAAGCAGTTCCAGCTCCCTGGGCGACCATTTGTTCGCTCATCCGCTCACTGCCATGTCGGGCAACGGCATGGGCAATTTCGTGTCCCATAACAGCAGCCAATCCGGCCTCAGTTTTGGTAATTGGTAAAATTCCGGTATAAACAACCACTTTCCCGCCCGACATGCACCAGGCATTGATATCTTTGCTCTCAACAAGGTTAAATTCCCATTTATACCCATCGAGATAAGCCGCCTGCCCCTGACTGGTGAAATAAGCCTCAACAGCTTTCGCAATTCTTAGCCCGACCCTTTTCACCATTTCGGCATCCTTCGTATTAGTCGAAAGCTTATTCTCCTTCATAAACTGATCATACTGAGTCAAACTCAGGGCAATCATCTCCGACTCGTTAACCAGACTCAACTGCCTTCTGCCTGTAATCGGCACGGTTGCACACGAAGCCAGAAAAAGGATAAACAATACAAATAATATTCTTTTTATTTTTGCTATCTGTTTCATAACTAAAATTTTAAAGGTTCTGTAAAATCATTTTCAGATTTAGCAGAAAGTTAATTCAAAAATTGAATACCGCCCTTATTTTTCAAGTAAAAAAAATTCAGTTGCAGATAAAAAAAGCACCCATTTTTCGATGAATGCTCTCTGTTACGTCTGTATAACGACTATTGATAAATCTCTTTTCGTGCCGAAAGCAATGTATTGTAAAGCAACGAAGCAATGGTCATCGGGCCAACACCGCCGGGAACAGGAGTAATGTAAGCACATTTCGGGGCCACTTCGTCAAATTTGACATCGCCCAGCAATTTCCATCCTGATTTGGTTTTATCTGATTTTACACGGGTAATTCCAACATCGATAACTACAGCACCGGGTTTTACCATATCAGCCGTTAAAAACTCGGCAATTCCCAATGCGGCTACAATAATATCAGCCTGATTTGCAATCTCTTTCAGATTTTTTGTTCTGCTGTGACACAGAGTAACCGTACAATCAATTCCTTTCTGCGAAAGCAGAACACTCATCGGGCGACCAACAATATTGCTTCGGCCAATTACCACACAGTTTTTGCCCGAAGTTTCAATCTTGTATCGTTTTATCAGTTCCATTATTCCGAAAGGGGTAGCCGAAACAAATGACGGAAGACCGGCAACCATTCGGCCGACATTGACCGGATGAAAACCATCCACATCTTTTTGAGGATTGATTTGCTCGATAACTTTATCTTCAGAAATATGTTTCGGAAGCGGCATTTGAACGATAAACCCGTCTATGTCAGCATCATTATTCAGTTTATCAACATAACCTAGCAGTTCAGTTTCCGAAATATTTTCATTCAAACGAATTAGGGTCGATTTGAAACCAACCAATTCGCAGGCTTTTACTTTTCCTGCCACATAAGTCTCGCTTGCCCCATCCGTTCCAACCAGAATTGCAGCCAGATGCGGAATTTTATCGCCACTGGCCTTCATTTTGATCACCTCGGCTGCAATTTCGGCTTTGAGTTCCTCAGAAATTTTCTTCCCGTCAATTAATATCATGATTTCAACATTCAGATTAGCGGCGAGGTTTCACCATATTTTTCATATTACCACCCATAGAGACCATTTTCATCATCTTGCGGGTATCGGCAAACTGTTTCAGCAAACGGTTTACTTCCTGTACCGAAGTGCCCGACCCCTGAGCAATTCTTTTTCTGCGCGAACCATCGATAATGCTGGCATCTTCACGTTCAGCCTTTGTCATCGAATGTATAATGGCCTCGATATGTTTGAAAGCATCATCTTCAATTTCAATATCTTTCATTGCCTTGCCCATACCCGGAATCATGCTGGCCAAATCTTTCAGGTTACCCATTTTTTTGATTTGCTGAATTTGCTTCAGGAAGTCTTCGAAATTAAACTGATCCTTGGCCAATTTTTTCTGAAGTTTGCGGGCCTCTTCCTCATCAAACTGCTCCTGGGCGCGTTCAACCAGCGAAACGATGTCGCCCATGCCCAAAATTCTGTCGGCCATACGCGAAGGGTGGAAAACATCTATTGCTTCCATTTTCTCGCCAGTACCCACAAATTTGATGGGTTTATTCACAACCGATCGAATCGATAAAGCAGCACCGCCTCGGGTATCGCCATCGAGTTTGGTCAACACAACTCCATCAAAATTTAACCTTTCGTTAAACTCTTTGGCTGTATTGACCGCATCCTGACCTGTCATTGAGTCGACCACAAAAAGGATTTCATTCGGATTGACCGCCGCTTTAATGGCTTCAATCTCTTTCATCATCTGTTCGTCGATTGCCAGACGGCCGGCGGTATCGATAATCACGACATCGTTCCCTTGCAATTTGGCCTGTTTGAGCGCCTCTTTGGCAATTTTTACCGGATCCTTAGAACCCTCTTCTATGTAAACGGGAACATTGATTGAAGCACCAACCACCTTCAACTGCTCGATAGCTGCCGGACGATAAACGTCGCAGGCTACCAACAATGGATGACGCCCATGTTTGCTTTTCAGACGGTTAGCCAGTTTCCCGGAGAATGTTGTTTTACCTGAACCCTGCAAGCCGGACATCAAAATTACAGATGGTGAGCCTTTTAAGTTGATATCGACAGTTTGCCCGCCCATTAGTTGCACCAACTCGTCATGGACGATCTTCACCATTAACTGTCCGGGATTAAGGGCGGTTATCACATCCTGCCCCAAAGCCTTGTCTTTGACCGAAGCCGTGAAATCTTTCGCAATTTTATAGTTTACGTCGGCATCGAGCAACGCACGGCGCACATCTTTCAGCGTTTCGGCAACGTTAATCTCTGTAATTTTCCCCTGCCCTTTCAGCAGTTTGAACGACCTTTCTAACTTATCTGTAAGATTTTCAAACATTTTCAATTCTGTTTTTAACGGTTACAAACTTACACGAAAAAACTTTTTGTACAAAAATTCAATT
This sequence comes from uncultured Prolixibacteraceae bacterium, assembly GCA_964404205.1. Lineage (GTDB taxonomy): Bacteria > Bacteroidota > Bacteroidia > Bacteroidales > Prolixibacteraceae > CAZWBR01. The sequence continues at coordinate 16,844 of CAYOJD010000022.1, read as the reverse complement.
CAACAATGTCCTGAAATTAAACCGAGCATCATGTAAAAAACATAACAACATATTTATCAATTCATTAACTCAATCCAAGGTCTATTATTTCGGTTTATCCTACAAAAAACATCAGATTTAATTGAATATGATGTAACGAAGCCAAAAAAAGCACGTCTTATTGACATTTGAATCCACCAATTTCACGAACCAAAAATGAAACATTGTTTTTTACTCTTATTACTTTTCGCCGTTACATCCATGCTGTCGGGGCAGGAAGCTGTCAAAAAAAGATATTTTGCTTCGCAAGTAACCACCGAAATCGCCATCGATGGGGCATTTGAAGAAGAAGCCTGGAAAATGGCCAAATGGGAAAACGGCTTTGTACAGCATGAACCGTTTGAGAACGGAATACCTTCGCAAAAGACCGAATTTGGGGTTTTGTTCGACGACAATAACATTTATGTAGCCATAAAAGCTTACGATACAGCACCCGACAGCATTGTACAACGATTGACCCGCCGCGACCGCACTGACGGTGACTATGTGGGTGTTCTCTTCGACAGCTACCACGACCTCCGAACCGCATTTAGTTTTAACGTCACCGCCTCAGGTGTCAAATTCGATAATACCATTACCAACAATGGTGAAGTTGAAGATCCAACCTGGGATCCAATTTGGTTTGTTAAAACTGCAAAATACAGTTGGGGCTGGGCTGCCGAAATGAAAATTCCGCTTACACAACTTCGCTTTAAGAAAAATGCCAACGATGTTTGGGGTTTCGAGGTACTCCGTCACCTTTATCGCAAAAACGAAACCGATCTCTGGCAACCTGTTCCACGCAACTCACCCGGCTTTGTACATCTTTTTGGTGAACTGGCAGGTTTAAACGGAGTGAAACCTCGCAAGCAACTAGACCTCACCCCATATGTAGTTTCAAGCCTGAATACCTACCAAAAAGAGGAGGGAAATCCTTATCGTGACGGAAAAGATGGGAAAATCAATGCCGGATTGGACGGCAAAATTGGTGTTACCAACAACCTCACCCTCGACTTTACATTAAATCCCGATTTCGGTCAGGTCGAAGCCGACCCCTCAGAGGTAAATCTTTCAGCCTTCGAAACTTTCTTTACAGAAAAACGGCCGTTCTTTATCGAAGGGAACAATATCACACGGTTTCAACTGGGCTTTGGCGATGGGGATTTATCATCAGAGCAGCTTTTCTATTCGAGAAGAATTGGCCGAAGGCCGCACCATAGTCCCGATTTACGTGACAACGAATACAGTCAGTCGCCCGATTTTACCTCAATCATTGGTGCGGCCAAACTAACCGGCAAAACATCAACCGGATGGTCAATCGGGGTTATTGAAAGTGTCGGTGCCGAAGAGAAAGCTAAAATTAATTATCAGGGCAACGAACGCAACGAGATAGTCGAACCGTTGACCAACTACTTTGTAGCCAGATTACAAAAAGACATCAAAGGAGGAAATACGATTATCGGAGGTATGATAACCAGCACCGACAGGCAAATCGACGGAACACCTCTTGAAGATATGCTCCATAAGAATGGACGTTCAGCCGGAGTCGATTTCAGGCAATATTTTAACAAGAAGAACTGGCTTTTTCAGGTCAATACTGTTTTCAGCAGTGTATCAGGAAGCAAAGCGGCCATTGCCGAAACACAACAATCATCAACCCATTATTTCCAACGACCCGATGCATCGTATCTGAATTTCAACCCGGAACGAACTTCACTGTCGGGCCACGGAGGAAATGTTCAAATCAATAAAATTGGTGGCCGACTGAACATGATGCTGGCCACCATGTGGAAATCGCCAGGTCTTGAATTAAACGATTTAGGGTTCTTGCGCTCGGCTGATGAGATTTTTGAAGTTTTCTGGGCCGGTTATCGGTTTACCAAACCTCAGGGAATCATGCGAAATGCCAACCTGAATATCAATCAGTGGTATGTTGCCGATTTTGGAGGAAATAAGGTCGTCGCTGGAGGAAATTTCAACGGCCACATGCAGTTTAAGAACCTGTGGTGGGCACATGCAGGTTTCAATGTCGAAGGCGAGGCCTACTCCAGCACGCAACTCCGCGGCGGTCCGGCTATGAAAATGCCAGGTAGTAAAAATGTTTGGTACTCTGTTTCTACCAGCGAAAGGCGCAAGCTCTCGTTCGAATACTCAGGACAACACTCCGTTGAAAGCCATCATTCAGCTCACTCCAATGCATTCATGCCCGAGATTAATTATCGTCCAATCAATGCTTTGCAAATATTTTTGGACCCTTCGCTCTTTTTGCGAAGCAATGAATTGCAATATGTCAACGAATTGGAAATCAATAACAATACTCGTTACCTTCTGGCAAAACTCGATCAAAAAGTGCTTTCATTTTCGTTGAGGGTTAATTTCAATCTAACACCCGATTTGTCAATTCAATATTGGGGACAACCATTTTTGGCTTCGGGAAAATATTCCCGCTATAAACTGGTAACCAGCCCTAAAGCCAACAACTACAGTGACAGGTTCCTCCTTCTAACAAACCGACAGATTGACCAATCCGACGACGACACTTTCATGCTCGATGCCAATAACGACGGAATTATGGAGACGTCGTTCGATAACCCCAATTTTAATTTCAATGAATTCCTTTCCAATCTGGTGGTTCGTTGGGAATATATTCCCGGCTCTACACTCTATTTGGTTTGGTCGCAAAACCGAAACTATTCCAGTTCAACAGGGAAATTCAATTTTGACGAAAATATCAGTGAGCTATATAATCACGAAAAACCCAACAATATCTTCCTGATCAAATTATCGTATCGTTTAGGTTTACACTAAGAAACGGACTAATAGCGATTTTCATCTTTTCGAAAAGTATAGCCTACGGTGATCTGGAAATTATCAGTTCGGATACCGTGGGCTTTTATATTTATACCGGTATAGATACGGTTACCGAGATAATACTTTAATCCAACACGTTCAAAATAAGGCTTCTCTTCGCCGTTGAATTCGTTGCGACCGATATAATAGCCAAAGGCCAGCGGTACAGAAAGTCTTGACGACAGCACCCATTCGGCAACAGCCAGGCCGGCATACGAAAAGGCTGTCGAGAAACCTGATTTTCCATCAGGGGATCTGGTTTTGCTCCCGGTTACATAATAGAGTTCAGCCCCTGCTCCGGCACGGATTTTATAACTGAACATCCGCATCCAGTTTACTTCGAAAGCACTGCTTAAGAAGTTGGCCTCACCGGGTAAAACGTTACGGCTGCCCGCCGACAAACCAACATTAAACATGTTGTATTTTATAAACTTAGGAAGGCTTTTATCTTTTTTATCGGTAAAAAAACCGGTAGGTTTATATTTCAAACCAACCGTTATCGGAAAAAGTGCCAAACCATTCTGGGGTTGACTGAGCGAGCCGTTTGATAAATACTTGACTCCCAACGAAGCATAAATCACCCAAAATGGATTGGGATGATAATCGATATTCACACCGGTGTGAAGAATACTGTTTCCATATGCGCCAATCATCAATGCCAAAGGATTATCATACCAATCATTTTGATTCTGGTTATACGATATGCCCAATGAACCGGTATACGAAAACGAGAAACGGCTGCTTTGCTCGAAAATAACAGGTATCGAATAATAGAAATAGAGCGAATGAATATTTCCAATAGCCTTGTCGTGGAAAATATCAGATTCCCATCCAATACCAAAAACCGGCAAGCGGTAAAGCTGATTGTATAAATCCGAAAGATTATTTTTACGAAAACCTACCTGAAACCGAAATCCATTGTAACCTGCATCATCAGTAAATTTTCCGCCACTGGCCGATTCGTTGTTGATCAAGAAACCGTTGCTGTATGATAAATCCCAGATGGCAGAGTTCTTTAACCTGTTTTGGGGCAGCAACGAACGAAACTGTCCATAACCAGTCTGGACAACCATTACAATTAACGAAATGATAAATAATGAAATAACAATTTTCTTCTTCATGATGGCAGGTTAAAAACGGTTTAAAACTATCGCAATTATTTTTAATCTGGTAACACAGACTCTAAATTATGAATTTTGTGAGAGATTCGGGCAGCAATCTTTGAAACAGTGCATCTGTTTTAATCCCGAAAAATTGGGTTTAATTATGCAAAAATCTGGCATTCAAAAGAGTGAAAAAACATTAACAAAGAGACCAAACTCATACACAAAACAGCGCAACACCACACAATATTCTGAAATACAACACTCTATCTAAATGTCAAAATAAATTGACCGACCTGTTTTTGAATCAAATAATAACTATTTTTACATCGGATTATTTACCAATTAAATTAGTTTCAGAATTATGAACATTTTCGTAGGAAGTCTGCCTTTCTCTTTGGAAGAGGTAGAATTGAAAGGATTTTTTGAAGAGTACGGCGAAGTAACTTCAGCAAGAATCATCACAGACAAAGCTACAGGTCGTAGCAAAGGTTTCGGTTTCATTGAAATGCCGAATGAAGAAGAGGCTAAAAAAGCCATTGAAGAATTGAACGGTGCAGAGGTTGACGGTCGCACTATCGTTGTTAACGAGTCGATTGAAAAACCAAAAACCGGTGGTGGGCAAAGACGTCCAGGCGGTTTCAACCGTGGTGGCGGCGATCGTGGCGGTTACAACCGTTTTAACGACCGTGGCGGTGATCGTGGTGGTTTCAACCGTGGTGGTGGCGATCGTGGTGGTTTCAACCGCGGTGGCGACAGAGGTGGCAACCGGAGATCAAGCTATTAATAAGCCGGTTGAACGCATACGCAGCATAAGTTAATTGCTGCCGGGTTTGAAATATTTTTGTGTCGAGTGCTGAAGTGAAAAATTATTTGATGACGTTATAGCCGGAAAATTAATCGAAGTTCAAGCAGGCCCATAGATAATCCAAACAAAAGAAATTCGTTCCAAAGCTTAATAAAAGCACTATAAAGCATTGCAAATTCAGCAATGCTTTATTTTTTTCATCAACTCAAGTCAATTCCCAAGAAATGTCATTCGATAAGCTATCAGAACAATATATCAGAAACCTGGGCTTTGAGGCCATGAACGAGCTTCAGCAAAAAATGGTTGCAGAGGCCAAAAGCCATAAATCCATTATGCTCCATGCTCCTACCGGCTCGGGAAAAACTGTGGCTTTTCTGCTGCCCGCAATTTCAAATATCAAGAAAAACCTGACCGGAGTTCAGGTATTGATTCTTGTCCCATCGCGCGAGCTGGCCCTGCAAATCGAGCAGGTAGCCAAAACGATGGGAACAGGTTATAAAATAATCAGTTGCTATGGTGGGCATCCCATGCGTACCGAGAACAAGAGCTTCACCGAACCTCCCCAAGTGGTGATTGGGACACCCGGCCGTATCGCGGCCCATCTTAGGAGAGGCAGCTTCGAAACTGCCAATATTCACACGCTGGTACTCGATGAATTTGACAAATCGCTCGAATTTGGCTTCGAAACAGAGATGTCAAATATCATGAGCCATTTGCGTTCGATAAGAGACAAAATCCTGACTTCAGCAACTCAGGCTATTTCTATTCCCGATTTCGTAAGAGTTAAAAATCCGTTCGTTATCAATATTCTGCCTGAAAACCAACCAAATAAAGTACAGTTCAGAATGGTCAGGGCAATCGACAATGACAAACTGGCCATACTTTTTCAACTTCTTTGCTTTTTGGGGAATGAGACCACACTTGTATTTTGTAATCATCGCGAAGCTGTTGAACGAATCGGGGATTTGTTGACCGAAAAAGAGATTGCACACGACATCTTTCATGGCGGAATGGAGCAACCCGACCGGGAGAGGGCCTTGATTAAATTCAGAAACAGAAGCTGCAACATCTTGCTAACGACCGATCTGGCCTCGCGAGGGCTTGATATTCCCGAAATCAGAAATATCATCCATTACCAACCTGCCACTACCGAAACAGCTTATATTCACCGTAATGGCCGTACGGCAAGAATGCATGCCAATGGAACCATCTGGCATATTTTGGCCGAGACGGAAAATTTACACGACTACATTACCCAGGCTGTCGAAACCTATTCGCTACCCGATATGACACATTTGCCGGAAAAAGGCGAATGGGGCACCATTTTCATTGGCGGAGGGAAAAAAGATAAGATCAATAAAATCGATATTGTTGGTTTTCTCATTCACAAGGGGGGATTAGCGAAAGAGGAAATTGGACTGATAACTGTACTTGATTTTCAATCGTTTGCAGCAGTAAAACGGACTAAACTTCATAAAGTGGTTCAGTTGCTGAGGAACGAAAAAATCAAAAATAAAAAGGTGAAAGTAGCCTTGTCTGATTAAAGGCTACCCTCACCATCCCCATTTCCTTTTGTTACTATTCCACCGTAACAGCTTTGGCCAAATTTCTTGGGCGATCGACATCGCAACCCAATGTCAGCGCCATGTGATAGGCAAAGAGTTGCAAAGGTACAACCGACAACATTGGAATCAGAATATCGCCGGCAACCGGCACCTCAATTACATCGTCAACCAGTTCGGCTATCTCTTTATCATCTTGCGAGATAATGGCAATAACCACCCCATTTCGCGCCTTGACTTCCATGATATTCGAAATCATTTTACCCCGGTTCTCTGCATCACATGCCACGGCTACAACAGGAAAATTTTCGTCAATTAAAGCAATTGGGCCATGTTTCATTTCGGCTGCCGGATAACCTTCGGCATGAATATAAGATATCTCTTTCAGCTTTAAAGCCCCTTCGAGTGCTACCGGATGGTTGATTCCCCGACCGAGAAAAAGGAAGTGTTTAAACCCCGAATATTTGGCTGCCAACACTTTAATATGGGTTTCGCGAGCAAATAACGCCCGCATCCGGGCCGGAAGTTCTTTCATCTCCCCCATCAAGTCTACCACATTTTTTCCAAAACCACGTCGATCTGCCAAAAAAGCCGTTAGTCGAATAAGATGTAACACCTGCGTTGTAAATGCTTTTGTTGATGCCACCCCAATCTCAGGACCTGCCTCCAGATAAATTACTGCATCACTTTCGCGGGCCATGCTCGATTCGGGGACATTGCAAAGCGATAGGATAAAAGCACCTTCTTCTTTGGCCATTCTGACCGCTGCAAGCGTATCGGCCGTCTCGCCCGATTGTGAAATTCCGATAACCAGGTCATCCGGGCCAATAACCGGACAACGGTAGCGAAACTCGGCAGCATATTCTACCATCACCGAGATGCGGGCATATTTTTCAATCAGGTAGCGACCAATCAAACCGGCATGGTATGAAGTCCCGCAGGCCAGAATAATAATCCGGTTGAACTGATCCAACTGATGTTCAATCAACTCAAATGCCTTAGAAACATCTTTTTCTACAGTAAGATAAGAAGATACAATCGCCGGTTGCTCAAAAATTTCTTTGTGCATATAGTGGTCAAAACCATTCAATCCAGAATCGAGATTGGTGTATTTCAATTCAGAAAGCACGATCTCCTGTTTTTCGCCTTCTTTGTTCATTAACAGCGGCTCCTCCTCTTTCGAGAATATCAGGATACTCTGGTTTTCGAGAAAAAATACTTTATCGACATACGAAGAAAGGGCCTGTGAATCAGAAGAAAGAAAATACTCATTCTCGCCAAATCCGGCCACCAGTGGCGACATCTGCCGTACGGCATACAGGCAATTGTTGTCAGCTTCATCGATTAAAACATAAGCATAAGCACCATGTAAATCTTTCATCGACTGTACCAATGCCTCCTTGACCGTGAACTTCTTGTTTAAGACCAAGAATTCAAGATAGTTGACCAACACTTCGGAATCGGTCTCTCCGTTGAAGCTGAATCCATTATCTTTCAGCATCTTCCGAAGATCGTTATGATTTTCGATAATGCCATTGTGTACAAGGGTAAAGCGGCCCGAAAATGAAAGGTGCGGATGAGCGTTCGCCTCACTTACACGACCATGGGTAGCCCAGCGTGTATGGGCAATTCCCACCGAACCGGATACCTGCATACCGGCAACCTTATTGGTCAGGCTTTTAACATTGCCGGTCGTTTTCACCAACTTAATTGTTCCGTTCAATATTGCCAAACCTGCGCTGTCGTAACCGCGATATTCGAGCATTTGCAACCCGTTCAGTAATATTGGGCTGGCCTCTTTGTGGCCGATATATCCAAAAATTCCACACATATTGTTAATTATTTAGGATGAATCTGTTTTGAGCTATTTTTTCCATTATTTGAATAATGGAGTTTCCCAATGCCTCTTTTTTGGTCATGTGGTCGCGTATAGAACTCACTTCGGCATGCGTTTCAAATTCCCCCCTGACACTTTCAAAATCGAGTTGACGGATGGTATTATCACCATCGACCCCAAACCCGGTCTGTTTTATCATGGCAAACTCTTTACGGGCATCTCCGTAAAGCGAATGATCGATATCCAGCACTGCGATTTTCCACTTATTGACAATCTCAATGATATCGAGGGCACTTAACGCGTCGGTTTTCTTTCCGTAAAACTGTTCCAGCACATAAACCGTCCATGACCATTCGTAAGTGTAGTAATTGGCATGAATGGTGCGGATAACGGCATTTACCTCCTCGAGTGAATGGACAGTCTGATTTTCGATGGAATTCATCAGGTTCTCAATGGCATCTGAAGGCGAAATTAATCCGGCAATATCGAACCAGTCACATCCACATCCCATATGGGTATCGCGCTTCAACACGTCGTGAATATCCTCTTCGGTATTTATCTTTCGTTTTTGTAACCTTGTAATAACCGAATTTCCGAGAAATTTCCAGATGGCTTTTTCGTACAGGGCAATACCTCTCTTCAATGCACTGTTTTTAACCACCATGCCTTGATAAGTGTAAAAAGGGGCATCTTCACCCGAAGCGTGAACCAACTCCTTCAGAATTGCCCTGCCATTTATCATTTTTTGTATTGTGTAGGGACTGAGAAGATTAAAGTTGATTAAATCGAGCAGATTGGTATCTTTTCGCCTGTCGCGCATCGGCCATTTTTGAGAATCGCGAATCGTTCCGATACTTTGCAAATTGATGCCCGGCACCAAATGGCTGTCCCCACCCTCTTCAATTAAATATGAAAATGGGAAATTGGTTGTATCGGAATGTCGATAATGACGCCCCATCACCAACGAGAAAGCACCAATCCGCGAAGGCCAAAGAATATAGGAATCACTTGTGGTTTTCGCCCCGCGTTCCACCACCCCCTGGTGTATAGGGCCAAGTTTATACAAATGGTTACTTTGGTTCGAACCGCTTCCGGCATTCATAAACGAAAACATACCGGCAATCAACAACGACGATTTATGATGCGAAACAGTATAAGGGCCGGCAAAGATTGAAGTTGCTTCTCCGTGAAAGCCCTGACAATTGGCAAAGAAAGCCGAATCGACAGCTGAATAATGCTTGTCAAGAATACAGCCCTGTCCGACAAAACAATTGGAAATCAGCGTTGAATCGGTTATTCTGGAGCCAGAACAGACAATAAAGTTTTCCATAATGACCCCCTGACCAATAAAAACCGGATCAGAAACAGAGCTGTTGATACTTCCGTTAACCAGCTTGGCAACGCCTTCGAGCGATGCATTCGGTCCAATTTTGACATTACGGATACTGTCGCAATTGATAATTTTCACTCCGGTCCCCACTTCACCTTTAGTATCAGAGATAAAGCTGACATAGTCGGAGACAAATTTCTCAAGTACTTCAACGGCCTTCCGACGATGCCGGTAAAGCGCCAAAATGTAGGCCACATGAGCCGAAAGATGATCATAAATGGGAATTTCGCGCCCGCCCGATTCGTTGATAACCTTAACCACTGTGCCATTTCCAAAGGAACTTCGTCCTTCGACGGCCAATTGGTTGATGTTGTGTATTACCACTCTTTCGCCAATATTATAGTTGGCAATGTAACTTTTAACATTACTAATCAATACATTGTCAGAAACGGTGCAATTATGCAAATAGGCATTGTAAATTCCGGTTTTGGCTCTTACCCCACCAAAAAGGACAATCTCATCGTCGTATCGCCCAATTTTGATGTGACCGCTAAATGTTGATTTTTTGACGGATTCGGGAAGAAAATTTTCAGTCACCTCAACCAGGTTCCAATCCTGACAGACACATCCTTGCATGATAAGCTGACCGATTTCTTCATTTCTCAGGTTACGGTATTTCTGTCGGGCCATTTTTCAATTCAATTTTCGGCAAAGTTGCAGAAATGCACATAAATCGAATAAGATTCAATAGAAAAATAACCTAACATTAAAATATTAAACCATAAATAAATAATTCAATTATATGTATTACAGAAAAATAAAACATAACAAAATTAAAAGAATATTAATTAATACCCTAATATATCCTCATATTGCTCGTAAAAATGATGTCAGATTGGCTGTCCGATCAAGCAAAAGCTTTTTTCTCAGACGGATTCGGGCAATCTCAGCGCTCTCAGGTGTGATATTAATTAAGCCGGAAATGTCTTTGGTCGACAATCCCATGCGGATATAGGCGCATAATTTCAGATCTTTGGGTGTTAATTGTGTATAACGCTGCTGTAACCTCGAAAAAAAACCTGGGTTTACCTTCTCAAAATGAAGCTTGAAATCATCCCAACTAAATGTCTGTCGACGAAGCTGTTCGTCAATCCTAACAAGCATCTCCGCAACTTTTTTCTGAATGGGGGTCGGTAAGGTATTGCGAAAGGCTGAAAGATTACGGCGCAGATAATAAACCAGTTCATTTTTTTGTGCAATCATCAGCAACGATGAAACCATCTCTCTGTCCTTACCGGCCAATTCGTCCCGATATTGTACTTTGGCTTTCTCTTCCCACACTTGCCTGTCAGACATCTCACGTATTTGCCCCAAAGCCATCATCAATCGGGTAATATCTCGAATCGAACCTCGCTGCCCCAAATAGCTCCCTTTCCTGTCAAAAACCGACTTACAGTTCAACTCACACCAGCGCAATTGTTTTGTTCGGGTTAAAATCCGAAACTCAAGCGTCTGACCAATTTGCATAAAATTTTGTATATCTGTAAAATAAGCTCTAAACTTACGTTCATCTTCAGGATATACAATTTGATAAATCAAGTCGGGATCATGAATAAATTCCTCAGAAGAGTAACCGGTCAAATCATAACAGGAAGGCGAAACCCACTCGAACCGGCCTTTGGGAGCCATCCAGAAATCCCAGTCAAATACGAAATCGGCAATCATCCTGAATCGCTCGCTGGTGTAGGCCAACTCTTCATTTTTTGACTGAAGCATATAATTTTGTTCCTGCAAACCGGCCAACTCCTTCTCAAGCTCGTTTATTCGTTCAATCCACTTTTCGTCAGGATGATTTGTCATAAAAACCTATCAAATTAATTATATTACAATGATAATTAATTTTTTAAATAATATCAGAACCTAAAATCAGAAAGTAATCATTGCTTTCATCACCCCATCGCGATAGTTGGATACATCTTCAAAGGCAATGGCACTATTTTCCAACGGGTAATGGTGGGTTATCATGGGTTTTACATCCACCCTTCCGCTGGCAATCAATTCCAGAGCTTCGGAGGTTGATTCATTCTGGCGACGTACATTTTGGACAACAATCTCTTTACGGCGAAAATCGTCGGCCGGAAAATGCCAGTAATCAAATTCAGGAATACCGATTATCAGCAGCTTACCGCCAGGCTTCAATAATTTAATGGCTTGATCGGCTGCCTCCTGTTTTCCGCAACATTCAAAAACATAATCCAGCAACAGTGGCTCACGTTTGGAAATTTCATCTACAATATTGTCAATATCAGGGTTGCCTGCCCATGTTGCCCCGCTCTGTCGGGCCATCTGCAACCGTTCCTCAATTTTATCGGTCACGTAAGTCGAAGATGCACCACTTGCTATTGCAGGAAGCAAAACGCTCATCCCAATCGGACCAAACCCCAATATCCCGACAGATTTACCCGATAGGCATCCGGCCAGTTTAGTTGCATAATAGCCAATTGCCAATGGTTCGGAAACTACTGCTTCGTCAAAACTCATCGTTGCGGGCAGTACAAAGCAGGAATGTTCAGGCATCACAATATAATCCGAAAGGCAACCCTCGGCCTGCCCGGGACAGCCTAAAAAGAGCAGTTTTCGACAAGTATGAAACCTTCCCGAAAGGCATTGATCGCACCCGAAACAGGGCATTGCAGGGTCGATAGCCACCCTGTCACCTGGCTTTATGCGAAGGACTCCACTCCCGACTTCGCAAACCGTTCCGGCACCTTCGTGACCAACGGTAAACGGATACTGAACCACCTGGCTTCCAATCTTTCCATCGGTATAATAGTGAATATCCGAGCCGCAAACCCCCACCCGATCCATTTGAATTAAAACCGCTCCGGGATGGCTTATTTTCGGAATAGGCTTTTCCACCATTTCCATGCTGCGGATACCTGTCAGTACAATGCTTTTCATTGTGTCGTTTTATGATGTTTCAGTATGCAAGGTAGAAAATTATCGGCTAACCCGAATAAAAATAAAGCCGGCACTTTAAAGGTAACCGGCTTATTGCTTGTTATATTTGAAATTGTTCACATAACCAAAACCATCTTAGGCTTGACCGGCAAAGCCCGGTAAATGATAATCGCATCGGTTTTAGGCAATACAATATGTATTTGTGGCATAACCGGTTCACGGTTCAGTTTCAATAAAGCATTGACAGAACGGCGAATTTCGGTCTTCTTGTATTTCCATTTCATTTCAGAAATCGTCTTTGCCCCTTCCTTGGTTGGCTCTTCCACCTGATCGACGACCAAACGAAGGTTTCTTTCGAAATCCATAACCAAAAAGACATCCGGCTGAACAGGTGCTGTGGGTATCACCTCAGCCTTGGCTGCTTCGATTGTATCTTTAGGTGCAATTTTTTCGTTGAAGATAATCTTAGGCAAAGTAGCCTCAGAACGTTCAACCTGAAAAGGTTCAGCAATCCAGTTCAACAACTTTTCAGTATGATATTTCTGTATTGAATTGCTAATACTGTAATCGAGGATTTTGCACTCGTGCAGCGCAATACCGTGCATTTCGAGAATAGCCACTTTGTTGATCATATCCAATACCAGATACATCGAATCGTCGCTGGCCAACATATACCGCGATTGCAGAAGGCGTTCCCTCTTGCGTAATTCAAACAGTTTGTCGAGTGCATCTTTTTTGTTGGAAGCGACCAGCGAGTCGGGTAATGCAACAGCCTCTTCGGCAACATCATCGCTCTTGGCTTTCTTATTTCCCTTCTTGTCAGCTTTCTTTTCGTCACCCGATAATGATTGGTCGACAACAGCCTTCGGAAGCGGGTTCTTGGTAAAAACAGGCAATACCACCGTAGCGGCCAGAGCATAAATTAAAAGAACCGATACAATGACGGTAAGTGTCCAGAATAATGCTTTGTTTTTCATGTCGTATTCTTTTAATAGATATAAACTTTAGAACCCAGACTTAATGTATTGTAGATAACCTCCAAATCATCGTCGCCAAGCCTGACGCAACCATGCGTAACCGGCAAGCCAAGAAAACGCTGATATAAAGTACCATGGAGCATATAGCCATCGCCCAGTTCGAGCGCATATTCGCCCAGAGTGCCCATTTCAATCCGGTCGGGAGAACGGGCAGGCGGAACGGGCAGCCCTTCTTCGATATAAGCCCAGTCAGGTTTTACCCACGGACGGTTGGTCCGTTTATTTTTTACCGTAAACATTCCTTTGGGCGTTTTGAAAACAATCCGTTTCTCTCCAACAATAAGGATTTCGTTTTTGCCTGTCGAGCAAACGCCTGTACGGATGGTATCGCTGTTTTCGTTGCGCAGCGAAAACTTGTTCTCGGTTGTATTCACCACAATATAAGGTTTGACAGGCTTTAGCTTATTCAATTTCTTTTCGATATTGTTGATGCTCTTCTGTGTTTCAACCTCAAGCTTTTCGATACCACCTACACTGTTTTCGGCAGTCACCGGAGGATTGTCAATCCATGATTTAACCACATATGCCCCATCCTGAAAGGCAGGAGTGGCAAATACGGTAAGCACCAGAACAACACACAATACAATGGGGATAAGAAAATGTTTGTTCTCGAATACCCCTTTGAAAAATTCTTTTACTTGCATAGTCAATACATTTAGTTAAGCAACTCAGCCAACGAAACGGTAGAACCAACAATGGTTACGGTTGCGCCTACCGGCAATTTACTGAATAATTCATCCATCTTATTATCGGGCAATGCCACACATCCATTGGTCCAGTCGTTGCCTTTTCCGCCATTGCCGTGCACCTCAATCAAATTGCCAATTCCACGGTTTTTGGGGATAGACCCGCTGCGTACCTTTGCTGCATATGCCGCCCTGTCATCGCTATTGGGATAATTAATCAACAGCGCCTTGTAATATTTTGTGTTTTGCGGACTTTTCTTTTTTGTTACCGAATAGATGCCTTCCGGGGTTTTATTGTCGCCGGCGTACTCTTTGTCGCCGATCCAGTTCTTGCCCAACTCCACATCGTACTCTTTTACAACTTTACCGTTGTAATACAGAAACCCTTTATGCATTATTTTATCAACAACAAATGCATAGCTGTTGTTCTGAGCCGATTGATTTATCGTCGTCCTGACCCATTGTTGCCATTTTGGAAAATGGACAAAATAATCTTTCAACAAGGCATTTACCTCTTTATCAGCCTGACTGATACGAATCTTCCCTGCCGTCATTTTTTTGTTGGCTTTCATTACATCTCCACTCTCGAAAGCATTCAGGCTCTCTTCGAGCGAAAGCTTGCCAAACTCGTAATCTTTCCTGGTTTGCGTGCGCAAAGGCAGTTTGATAAAAAAATCGTGGTAATAGGTCAGTTTTTTACGCAGTATCTCAACATCTTTCAGATACTTCGATTTTAAGGTGTCTTTATTGGTTCCCGAAGCCTGCAATGCCTCTTCGGCCTTGATGGTGGTCGAGAGGATAATCTCTTTCACCTTATCGAAATCGCGTTTAAAAAAGACCTTTTCGTTTTGCCGCTCCCACTCAATCATGGCAGCTTTGTAATCGCTCTCGGCTTTGCGGTAAAGCTCCGGGGCATAAATATCGGCATTTTTGCTTTTGGCTTTACTTAAGGCAGTCCGACAATTGGCTATTTCGGTCATAGGAGGCTTGTCCATGGTCAGAATCAGGAAAGCCATTATCACGACAACCACCAGTGCGAGTGACAGAATAAAGGTGAATATTTTTTTTACGCGACCTAATTTCATAAACTTAAAGTTAAAAAGAACCCCCGGAAAAATTCCAGGGGTTAGTTTTTTTCAGCGGAAGCTGGAATTATTTTTTTCCACCTTTTGCTTTTGCGATTACTTCAGTCAATTCAGCGTTGATAGCGTTAGCTTTTTCGATAGCTGGTTTAACTTTTTCAGAAAGGGTAAGGATGTCGTCGCCGTTAGCCAAACCGGTAGAAACTTCAGTCAAAGCAGTTTCAACAACACCGATTTCAGTAGCGATAGCTTCAACAGCAGCTTTGCCTTCTTTTCCTTTAGGAGCTTTAGCCAACAATTCTTTGTCAGCAGCGATAAGGGCAGTAAGGTCAGTTACGTTCTGAGTAACTTCAGCTTTCAAAGCTTCTTTCTTAGCTGCAGTTTCTTCAACAGCTTTAGTTGCAAGAGTAGCAACAGAAGTCAAAGAAGTTTTAGCTACATCATAGTTGCGGAAAAGAGCAAATTTTGAATTTTGTTCTTCTACAGCAGCCAAACCAGCTTTCAATGCATCGCCGGCAGCGTTGAATGATTCAGGAACATAACGATCTGCACCTGCAGTTTTAGCAGCTTCGATAGCAGCGTTTGCAGCGTCGATGTCAGCCTGTGGAACTTTTGCACAGCTAGCCAATGTAACAACAAGAATACTAAGAGTAACCAGTTTTAATAATCCTTTTTTCATGATAAGAAAAATTTTAAAATGTAATTTTCAATGTTTTTGTTCAAACAATTTCACCTTTTAGACGCAAATCAATTCTAAGGTCACAACATTTTTTAATTTTTTTTTTCAAATCAATCAACTATTTTTGCAAAACCTTAAATTTGAATATTTTACGAACATTAACAAATGATTAAAAATATTTCGGCTGATAAACTTCCTGATAAAGAAATTATAAGAAAGATTAAGCACGAGCACGATACCAATCTTTTCGGGGTATTGTATTCGCGTTATTCTACGAAAGTGTACGAAAAATGTTTTTCACTACTGAAGGATTCGAACCTTGCCCAGGAGTTTGTCCAGGATATTTTTTGTAAAGTATTTGAAAAACTTTCAGAATTCAGGGGCGATTCCAATTTCTCGACCTGGCTTTATGCCATTACCTATAATCAATGTATCGAATATCTGCGGGTAAAAAAGAAGATGAACTATCCCGACTGGAACAGCCAGCACGAATTACCCGATGTGATTGACGAAATCAATGAAAAAGAGTTGAACAGCGAAACCGTAATGAAAATTCTCGAACAGATTCACCCCGAGGAAAAGGCTTTGCTGACCATGCACTATATCGACAACCTACCTATCTCTTATATCCAGACGGCTTTAAAAATCAGCGAAAGCGCTACCAAAATGCGCTTAAAAAGGGCACGCGACCGAGTTGCCTTTCTCTACTCAAAAGAAGTTGAAAAATAATCTCTTATATTTTTTTTTGTGACTTTTTGCCATTTTATCGTCAAAATGTTGTTCGCAAAAAGTAATTCAACTGCCAAATTGCATTTTCAAATTCCGTTGTATCATCAATGAAGGATTTTATCTTAAAATATCTGTTCCGCATCAACACCCATCTCCCGGGGC
>CAYOJD010000021.1:22127-31480 GCA_964404205.1 uncultured Prolixibacteraceae bacterium | reverse complement strand
GGCCGGCAAAAAAAGCAATCGGGAGTCTCCCCTGTCATCGCACACGTGTAATTTGAATGGTTTTAATCCCGTTCCATCACAAACGACGGTGCAGAAGTAACCATTTGGCGAAAACATATCGATTCGAGGGTGATCAAGGATTAGACAAATGTTAACCAATCGAAGGAAAAACATATCTTTGCAGCCGATGAGTCAAATAAGAAATATATCACTTTTGCTTGCCCTGATTTTGATTTTCAGTCATTCAATGGCTCAATCGGATCAGTTTAAAAAAGCATCCGGAGGCCAAACACGCGGCGCAAATCAAAGGTCACCAAAAGATACTGTCAAGTTTGTAATGAAAACTTACAAGTTGCTCGACGAGATGACCCGTGCCGAAGAGGTGAAAGTCGATACCTCTATCAACAATTACCAGAACTATCATCCCGAGCTCCAAAACTCCATCACCGTTCAATCGTTAGGGAATTTCGGCAGTGCCTATCAAAGCAATAATTTCTTTCAGCGAGCTGATTTCAATAATAGTTTCCTTTTTTTTAGAAATTATTCTGAATATGGAATATGGGCCAATCAAAATATTTATTACAATGTAACCAAGCCATATACGCTGCTCGAATATGGTCAGTGGTTTGCGAATAAACCCAACGGAGAAACCTGGCTAAAAGTTTTTCATACCCAAAATATTGGTCAGAAATTAAATTTTGGAATCATTTATAATTCGATTTCTTCTCAGGGAAAATATCTTAATCAGGAAGCCAAAGTCCGAAACATCGGATTTTTCTCCAGTTATAACAACGACCGTTATGATTATTGGTTTGCATTGAGTAAAAATCAATTTGACAATGATGAGAACGGTGGACTTCCGCAGCCCGATGATATTAAAAATCCGGACCTGAAGCCCGAAAACCTTCCGGTGTGGCTCAACGGAGCCAATACCATAATGGACAATCTCTCAGTCGTATTCTCGCACCAGTATAAATTAGGCAGTTGGAAAGAGGTCAAAGAGAAAGATGAATCGTTCGAAATCTTTATTCCGCGGGTTACGCTGATGCACACATTCGAACTAACGAATGCCAAACGAAAGTATACGGAAACAGAGCCTAATCCCTATTATACGTACAGCGACGATCGAGGTCAGGTATTCTATTACGGGAAAGATCACATTCCATGTATCAACGGTGAAACTGGAACTGAAAATGAACCGGCAACCATCGATCGTTCGGCCATGAACCGGCTTTCGAATCGTTTTTATATCCGTTTTGTTGAAGCTCCCGATAGAAAATATACATTCGGGAAACAGGTCTTTATTGGAAATGACATCATCAAAGTAAAGTTTCCCCGTGACATTGTGACCAGCGGTGACTCCATTCTTGGCTTGACTGACAGCGAAAAGTACTCAAATACATTTGTCGGAGGTTCAATCTACCGCTCGAAAGGACAATTTTGGAACTGGAATGCGTCAGGCAAATATTTTATTCAGGGACGAAACAGCGGTGATTTCGAAGTAAAAGCCGATATCGATAAGCCGATTGTTATTTTCAAAGATACTACAGTACTGAAACTGCGCGGCGAGATGGTCAACTCGACCCCCAATTATTTTTACGAGCGATATTTTTCGAACCATTATAAGTGGGATCAAAATCTCGACAAAACCTATCGATTAACAGTGGGAGGTTCGTACGAATCGCCCAAACTCAAGGTAAAAGCCGGTGCCAATTATTCGGTTATCAATAAATATGTCTTTGTCAACGAAGATGTAAAACCCGAGCAGGCAGGCTCTGCTTTCTCGGTAATGCAAATCTACCTTCAGAAGGATTTTAAAGCAGGCGGATGGAATTTTCTGAACAAAGTAATGTTTCAGCAGCCAACTTCGCAGGATTATTTGCATATCCCGCAACTGGTTGTAATGAACAGCAGCTTTTACGAGGGGTTGTTGGCTAAAGTGCTTAGTTTCCAAATTGGGTTTGATGTGCGATATGAAACCGAATATTATGCCGATAAATATTCGCCGGCATTAGGACTGTTCTACCTTCAGAACGACGAAAAGATAGGCAGCTTTCCCTGGATCGATGCCTATATCAATTTAAGGTTGAAACGCACACGCTTTTATATCAAATATTCCAATTTGGGAACACTTTTTATGGATGGAGGTTATTTTACATCTCCGGGATATCCTGCTCAGATTGCTGCTCCGTCGTTTGGCTTGTCATGGTCGTTCTACGATTAATGTGATTTACAAAAGCTTGATTTTTATGGTGAGACCCCATTTTGTTGTTCCACTTTTTTTTCTGTTTTTAATTGCTGCATGTAGTTCTCCGCACACAAAAGTTGAAACAATGCCCGTTCAACACAGCCATCATTCTGAACTAAAACGGGTGAGAGAAAAGGGCGTTTTGCGGGTTTCTATCCTGACCGACACTTCCAGATTCTTTACTTTGCCCAAAGTTCCCAATAATTTTCAGATTGAAATGGTTTCGGCATTGGCTGCCGAGTTAGGTGTAAAGCCCGAATTTGTACTCCATCATTCTGATTATTATTCCGGAAGAAAATCAGATAGTGCTGATATTTTCATACATAAAATCCCTGTTGGCGAAATTAACAGTATGGGGACTGCAGTGATATATCCTTTTTTTACCAAAAGAAAAAACAGACGGGTAGACCATTTTCCCGAAGTGGGAGTGGCCGACCGGTTAATGCACTTTAATGTTTATTATCAGCCCGATACTATCTGGAATCGAAGCAAAGAGTGGGCATGGATATGGAATAGCCCCCAAAACGATTTGGCCAAATTTGCCGAACAATGGATGAAAAAGTACACCAAATCGGCTAGTTACATGCTGCTTCGCGACAAATATTCGCGAAAAGCAGCCAAAGCAAAAGTTTATCGTAAACTGAGGTCGGTAGGTAAATTGTCGGAATACAAAGAGTTGATTCAGCAATTGAGCGAAAGCAGTGGAATCGACTGGCGGCTGGTTGCATCGTTGGCTTATCAGGAGTCGAAATTTAACCCCGATGCAGTTTCGCCCGGTGGGGCTATGGGTATGATGCAGTTGGTAAGGGCAACAGCTCGATTATACAAAGTAAATGACCCTTTCGATGCCAGGCAAAATTTACAGGGAGGAATAAAGCTTTTGATGCAGCTCGACAGGGAATTTTCGGATATTGAAGACGATGAACAGCGAATGTGGTTTATAGTGGCTTCGTACAATTGTGGCGCGGGCCATATTCGAGATGCCCGCAAACTGGCCAAAAAATACAATCGCGATCCGGATATTTGGGACGATAACGTGGCTTATTTTCTGAAAATGAAATCGGAACCGGAGTTTTATAAAGACAAGGTGGTACGATGGGGATATTATCGTGGTAGTCACACCACAACATTTGCCAACGAGGTGATGGAACGCTATTTTCAATACAAAGCTACTTATCCCTGATGATTTAGCGTACAGAGTACCAGAAACTCAGATAAAATCATGGCGGTTGCACCCCAGATAAAAATACCATTGACCTCGTAACCTGGAACATTGAGGAATCCGGTCAGGGTTTCAATATTGTTGTACACGATTGCATTGGGTTGGGTTAAGTCTGATAATCTGATTGTGTGTATCGACTCAACTTCTGACGTATCGATTCTAAAAGTGGGTTTTGTGGGGCACCAACCTACTACCGGATGGATTTCGAAATTACTAATCTGTAGATATATGGGGCTAAGTTCCCCGATAATTTGAATGCTTTCGGGGTGAACCCCGGTTTCTTCGAATGTTTCGCGTAGCGCCGTCTCAATAATATCCTTGTCATTTGGTTCGGCTTTTCCTCCTGGAAAAGCAATCTGCCCGGCATGGTTTTTCATGGTGTTTGGGCGGCGAATAACGGCGAGGCATATTTCGTCACCTTCCGGAAATAACAGCAAAAGAACGCCGCTGATACGATGGTCGTTGCTTCCGGGAGGAGGTTCGAGTATCCTTCCCGGAGGAAGCAGCAATTGATGAGCTTCTTTTCCTGGCAGGGAGCTCCAATTCCCTTTCAGAACGTCAACCCATATCTTATCTTTTCGATTCAATTTGAATGTCGATTTATTGTTTCTTGAAAAGGTAAATAATTGATTAATATGGGATAATCCGATACCGAAGCCTTATTGCTCGTGCTCGTCGAGCCTCGAACGAATATCCCTGACATTGAGTTGCAGGTAGGTTTTGCCGCGATATTCGTTCTCGCTTACCGAATAACAAATATCGAAAGGCAGCGACTGGCTGACCAATTCCCAATGGCCGGACAGAGAGAACCCAATTCCTGAAAACCTGGAAGTCGAACGGTTGGCCTCCATCAAATCAAGTTTCAAATGCTCCTCATTTTTACCAACCTTGCGGCTTGTTCCGTAGTCCATTACATCTTCAGTGACAAAAATTGGGGTCATGTTGTGCGGACCGTAAGGCTCAAATTGCTTTAACAACCGCAAAAACTTTGGGGTGAGATCGGACAATGAGATTTTGGCATCGATATCGATGGTTTGGGTTTGTTGTTGTTCGGATATCGATTCACGAACAACTTGTTCGAAACGGCGCGAAAATTCGGCGACATTTTCGAGTTTCATCGACAAACCGGCGGCGTACATATGTCCACCGTACGATTCCAGCAAATCGGCACATTTCCCGATTGCTTCATAAAGGTCGAATTCCCCGACTGAACGTGCCGAACCGGTAGCCAATCCATTCGATTCGGTTAGGACAACTGTTGGCCGGTAATAATATTCTGTCAATCGCGAGGCAACAATTCCTACTACACCTTTGTGCCAGTCGCGGTTGTAGATTACAGTCGATTTTCGTCCGTCATAAAATTCACTTTTCGAAATCATCTCCAGTGCTTCCTGTGTGATGTCGCGGTCGAGCGATTTTCTGATTTCGTTGTATTCATCGATTTCAGAGCCAAGGCGAAGCAGTTCGTCAGTATCTTCGGCCAGCAGGATACGAACCGATTTTTTGCCATGTTCAATCCGTCCTGAGGCATTTAGCCGTGGCCCAATTTTGAAAACAATATCGTTGATCTTGATTTCCCCATCTATCTTGGCAATTTCGATAATTCGCTTTAATCCCGTTGACGGATTGTTATTCAGTTTCTGCAACCCGTAAAAGGCCAAAATCCGGTTCTCTCCCGTAATGGGCACAATGTCAGAAGCAATACTAACCACAACCAAATCGAGCAACTCGTAAATTGTTTCTTCAGGAATATTGTTTTTTTGGCAGTAAGCCTGAAGAAATTTAAATCCAACACCGCAGCCTGACAGCTCTTTATAGGGATAATTACAGCCGGGCTGTTTGGGATCGAGTACCGCTACTGCATCAGGGATTTCGTCATCGGGATTGTGGTGATCGCAGACAATGAAATCGACCCCCAATTCCTTTGCATAAGCAATTCTTTCTACAGCTTTAATTCCGCAGTCGAGAACAATGACCAGCGAAATTTGATGTTGATGGGCATATTCGATCCCTGTTTTGGAAACGCCATACCCCTCCATGTAGCGGTCGGGGATATAATATTCAATGTTTGTGATTCTTGACCGAAGAAAAGAATACATTAGCGCTACCGAAGTTGTTCCATCTACATCGTAGTCGCCGTAAATCATTACCCGTTCGTCGTTTTCAATGGCTTTCTGCAGTCGCTCCACTGCTTTGTCCATGTTTTTCATCAGAAAAGGGTCAAGCAGATCGGTCAGTTTTGGACGAAAAAATGAACGGGCATCGTTAAAGGTCTTGATCCCCCGCTGAACCAATAGATTGGCAATAGCCATATCTACGTTTAGCTCAGCCGAAAGGTGTTTCACCTCATTCATATCAGCCGGTTCTTTAATTCTCCAGGTTTTCTGCATACAATCTCCTTTACGTTGAGACGTTCTTTATGATTAATTTCCCAAATATACGAAATGGCTTTGGGTGGCAAAAATATTAATTGTCTAAACTGTCACTTTTCTGTAACTTTAACCGAATATTTTGATAACCAGTAGGTAGTGGTTTTTGTTTAGCTGTAGGTTTTCTTTTCAGTCGGGATTGTCAGTACTAAAAAAGGATAGTGTACAATAAACAACTTCCGGTTTACCGATCCCGATATCTTTTTATATCTTTGCGGTTAATTTTTTGATTTAGGAAATTTTTTAAAGATGAGCAATATAGAGTTAAGCGAACAGGAGATTATCCGTCGTAATTCTTTGCAGAAATTGCGCGAACTTGGGATAAACCCTTATCCGGCCGACGAGTTTAAAACCAATGCAACTGTAAAACAGATTATTGAAAACTATAATCCCGAAAGTGGGAACTTTCAGGATGTTGTTTTTGCCGGACGGCTGATGAGTCAGCGTATTATGGGAAAGGCATCTTTTGGTGAATTGCAGGATGAAACCGGCAGAATTCAGATTTACGTAAATCGTGACGAAATTTGTCCCGCAGAGGATAAGACACTCTATAACGACGTTTTTAAGAAATTGCTTGATATTGGCGATATTATTGGAGTAAAAGGATTTGTTTTTATCACGCAAATGGGCGAAACGACCATTCATGTCAAAGAGTTTGTTGTTCTGAGCAAATCAATTCGTCCGTTACCAGTAGTGAAAGAGAAGGAAGGTAAAACTTTCGATGCTTTTACCGATCCCGAACAGCGATATCGTCAACGTTATCTCGACCTTATTGTCAACCCGCAGGTAAAAGATGTTTTCGTTAAAAGAACGCAGATTATCAATACAATGCGTCAGTTTTTTAATGAAAAAGGATACCTTGAAGTAGAAACGCCCATATTGCAACCTATACCGGGAGGAGCTGCGGCTCGTCCGTTTATTACCCATCACAATGCATTGAATATGCCGCTTTATATGCGTATAGCCAATGAGTTATATCTTAAAAGGCTTATTGTAGGCGGGTTCGAAGGGGTTTATGAATTTGCAAAAGATTTCCGTAACGAAGGGATGGACCGTACGCATAATCCCGAATTTACCGTAATGGAAATTTATGTGGCTTACAAAGATTATAACTGGATGATGGATTTCACCGAGGAGATGATTGAAAAAGTAAGCCTCGCCCTACACGGAACGACTGAAGTAACCGTAGGCGATAAGGTGATCAACTTCAAACGCCCGTTCAAACGCATTACCATGTTCGATGCCATCAAGGAACATACCGGAGCCGATATCTCAGGAATGGACGAAGAGGCTTTGCGCAAGGTTTGTAAAGAGCTGGGAATCGAAGTCGATGCCACGATGGGCAAAGGCAAAATAATTGATGAGATTTTTGGCGAAAAGTGCGAAGGCCATTATGTCCAGCCCACTTTTATTACCGACTATCCGGTCGAGATGTCGCCGTTGTGCAAGAAACACCGGACCAACCCTGATTTGACTGAACGCTTCGAGTTGATGGTCAACGGGAAAGAACTTTGTAATGCCTATTCCGAGTTGAACGACCCAATCGATCAGTTAGACCGTTTTCAGGAGCAACTTCGACTGTCGGAAAAAGGGGACAACGAAGCGATGTTTATCGATATGGATTTTGTCCGTGCACTGGAATATGGTATGCCACCAACATCGGGAATGGGGATTGGAATCGACCGTTTGACCATGTTAATGACCAATTCGCCCTCTATACAGGATGTCCTCTTCTTCCCGCAGATGAAACCGGAGAAGAAAACGGAAGAGGATACTAATGATAAATATCTCGAAAAGGGTATTCCCGAGGAGTGGATCGAGACATTGAAAAAGATGGGCTTCAAAAAAGTGGCCCAGCTCAACGATGTCAA
The DNA here is from genome assembly GCA_964404205.1 of uncultured Prolixibacteraceae bacterium. Lineage (GTDB taxonomy): Bacteria > Bacteroidota > Bacteroidia > Bacteroidales > Prolixibacteraceae > CAZWBR01. The sequence goes on along the minus strand of CAYOJD010000021.1, from coordinate 23,710 downwards.
ACCCGGAAAATTGTTTAACGATCTTTGCGGGTACAACAAGAAGAATCAGCTTGGGTTACCCAACCCATCCGCGAGCGACGTTGCCAACTGGTTAAATTAACTATTTCAGTAAAATGACTGAAATTAACGAAAAAAGTAAAGTAGCCATCATCGGAAGTGGGAGCTGGGCAACAGCTCTGGCTAAACTGTTCATTTATAACCTTCCGGAGATTAATTGGTTTATCCGAAAACCGGAAAGTATCGAGTTGTTTAAAAAATTCAGGCACAATCCCAATTATTTGAGAAGTGTCGAATTTGATGTGTCCCGGATAAATTTCTATTCCGATATCAACGAAATTGTCAGGGATTCTGATATTTTGGTCTTTGTTACACCATCGGCTTTTTTGAAAGAAACATTAAGGCACCTTACGGTCGATTTAAACAATAAATATGTGGTGTCGGCCATCAAAGGGATTATTCCTGACGGAAACCTTCTGGTAGGCGAATATTTTCATGAGTTTTATGATGTTCCGTTCGATCAGTTTGGTGTTATTGCAGGCCCTTGCCATGCTGAAGAGGTTGCAAGAGATTTACTTTCGTATCTGACCATTGCCAGTCCCGATGTGAAACGTGCCCGACATTTTGCCATGTTACTCGAAAGCCCGTTCCTTCGTACCCATATCTCGGATGATATTTGGGGAACCGAATATTCGGCAGTATTAAAAAATATCATGGCTATTGCATCTGGTATTTCGCATAGTTTGAGGTATGGCGATAATTTTCAGGCTGTTTTGATGTCGAATGCCATTCAGGAGATCAAAAGATTTGTCGATACTGTTCACCCCATTACCCGCGATATCAAATCGTCGGCCTATCTGGGCGACCTTCTGGTTACCGGATATTCTCAATTTTCGCGTAACCGTACTTTTGGAACCATGATTGGGAAAGGTTACACCGTACGTTCGGCCATGCTCGAAATGGATATGATTGCTGAAGGTTATTATGCCACCAAATGTATCAAGGAACTGAATGAGCAATATCATGTCAATATGCCAATTACCGATACCGTTTATAACATCATTTACGAAGGTATTTCGCCGGCTATCGAAATGCGCCTGCTGACCGAGCATCTCAGATAAATTCAAATAAAATAGTTTAGTTTAAATAGATAATTCAATGAAAAATATCTCGTTACATCTCGACAAAGTTTACGGTTTTGTACCGAAAAACGAAATTGATGGATATAAAAGCAGTGTTGAAGCCAGCAATCTTGCCCTTCACAATAAAACCGGAAAAGGAAACGATTTTCTGGGCTGGGTCGATTTGCCCTCTTCCATTTCGGAAGCAGAACTTTTGGATATCGAAAAAACGGTTACCCGACTACAGTCGAAACATCTCGAAATCTTTGTAGTGATTGGCATTGGGGGCTCTTATCTTGGTGCAAAATCGGTAATTGATGCCCTTTCTGATTCATTTGCCCAGATTAAAGGCTCATTCGAAGCCCCACTGGTTCTTTTTGCCGGACAAAATATTAGTGAAGATTATCTGGCCGAATTGCGCGATTTGCTCGATACCAAAGAATGGGCATGTGCCGTAATTTCAAA
>CAYOJD010000021.1:0-22117 GCA_964404205.1 uncultured Prolixibacteraceae bacterium | reverse complement strand
GAACAACAACCGAACCGGCACTGGCATTCCGTTTGCTGAAGCAGGACCTCGAAGATAAATATGGTATTGAAGAGGCTCAAAAGCGAATTATTGCCGTAACCGATGCCGAACGCGGTGCCTTGCGAACGCTGGCTACCGAAGAGGGCTACAAAACCTATGTCATCCCTGACAATGTCGGCGGCCGTTACTCTGTTTTAACCCCTGTAGGATTGGTTGCGATTGCCATGGCCGGGTTCAATATCCGCGAACTGGTAAAAGGAGCAGTTGATATGGAAAAAGCCTGTGGTGCAGAAGTCCCATACGAACAAAATATTGCAGCACAGTATGCCGCTGCCCGTAATGGACTCTACAAATCGGGTAAGAAGATCGAGATTATGGTCAATTATAATCCGAAACTTCACTTCTTTGCCGAATGGTGGAAACAATTGTATGGTGAAAGTGAAGGGAAAGACGGGTTGGGTATTTTCCCTGCAAGTGTCGATTTTTCAAGTGATTTACACTCGATGGGCCAATATATTCAGGAAGGCGAACGCACCCTTTTCGAAACAGTTTTATCTGTTGGCGAAGTAAACAACGAGGTGCTTATCCCGAGCGACAAAGCCGATTTGGACAAACTTAATTTTCTGGCTGGTAAACGTGTTGACGAAGTAAATAAAATGGCCGAACTGGGCACAATCATTGCCCACGTGGATGGTGGAGTACCCAATATGCGTATTGCCATTCCCAAACTGAACGAATATTATCTCGGCCAATTGATTTATTTTTTCGAAATTGCCTGCGGAATCAGTGGTTATGTTCTCGATGTCAATCCATTTGATCAACCTGGAGTAGAAGCATACAAGAAAAATATGTTTGCGCTACTCGAAAAACCGGGCTTCGAGAAAGAAACTGCAGCTATCAAAGAACGATTGAAATAAGTTTTCATTCTCTATAATCAAAAGCATCCCGAAAGGGGTGCTTTTTTGTTAGCACTATTTTCTGTCGGGATATTATTATCAGGCTGAGGTGTGCGGAATCTGGGCTTTAACCTGTATCTTAGTAACGTTTTCTTGAAGCGTCAAGCCATGTTGAGATTCTCGTTTCTTTTCATTCTCATAGTAAGTATGTTGGCCTCGTGCAACCTGTCCGACAACAGGCACGATCAACCTTCCGGATTGATGGTCGAAATGTTACGTCAACCGGAACTGACTGTAATTGAGGATAGCGAACCCGAATTTTCGTGGGTCGTAAACGGAAATCGTAACGACGACCGGCAGATAGCTTACCAGATTTTCGTCTCTACAACCCAAAATAAGGCTGAACTTGATCAGGGTGACTGTTGGGATACAGGAAAAATCCTATCACCTCAGTCGGTCAATATTTCCTACAAAGGCGAACCGCTTAAACCCAACACCCACTATTTCTGGAAGGTTAGGGTTTGGTATCAGGATAAATCAGTTAGTTCCTATTCTGATATCCAAAGTTTCAAAACCGGGAATCTCAACGATAATTATAAAACATCGGTACTTCCTTTACAGCAGACTGTGGTGTTGCCTGTTCGCTTTACGAAGAAAGGGCGTGGTGGCTATTTTGCCGATTTTGGCAAAGATGCTTTTGGAACGATAAGGGTTCAGATTAAAAACCCAAAAGTCGATTCCGTGATTTTTCATTTGGGGGAGAAACTGGCTGCACCTGATTCTATCGATCGCAATCCCTGCGGTACTATCCGCTACCGACGTATTGCATTGCCCGTAAAACGGGGCAACCGATGGTACACACTTACAATACCGACAATCGGACAACATCAACATCCGGCATCGGTTCGCATGCCATTGTCTGTTGGCGAAGTTACTCCTTTCCGGTACTGCGAAATCGAAAATTTTTATGGCGAACTTTTGCCGCAGTCTGTTGAACAACTTGCTGTAAACTACTACTGGGACGACTCTCAAAGCTCATTTTCCAGTTCAGATTCCATATTGAATGCTGTTTGGGATATAAGCAAATATAGCATTAAAGCTACCTCTTTTGCCGGAATCTATGTTGATGGCGACCGCGAACGAATCCCGTATGAGGCTGATGCTTACATCAATCAACTTGGACATTATTGTACTGATCGTGAATACACGCTTGCCCGTTATTCTCACGAATATCTGATAACGCATCCTACATGGCCTACAGAGTGGATAATGCACACAGTACTGATGGCCTGGGCCGACTACCTATATACCGGTGACAGGGAATCGTTACGTTTTTTTTATGATGATTTACGCGAAAAAACATTGTTGCGGCTGGCCCGCGAGGATGGGCTAATCAGCACACAAACAGGATTGATGAATGATTCGGTGTTGGCCAAGATTTTTATTGCTGAGCCACTTCGCGATATTGTTGATTGGCCTGCCGGAGAACGTGATGGAAATGAGATGCCCAAAGTCAGTACAGTAGTCAATGCATTTCACTATCAGTCGCTGAAACTGATGTCGCAAATTGCCGCTGCTTTGGGATATCAGGCTGACAACGAGTTTTTTTCTCGCAGGGCAAACCAAGTTCGTGAATCAATCAACCGGAACCTATTTAATCCGCTAACCGGATTATATATCGACGGCGAAGGTTCATCACACTCGTCGCTCCATGCCAATATTTTTCCATTGGCATTTGGAATTGCACAACCACAAATGCACCGTCCGATAGCTGAATTCATTGTGTCGAAAAAGATGGCTTGCAGCGTTTATGCTGCTCAATACCTGCTCGAAGCGCTTTATGTTGCCGAAGAAGATGAGGCTGCACTTAACCTGTTACGTTCGACCAGCGAGCGAAGCTGGTGGAACATGATTCAGACCGGTTCGACTATTACATTGGAGGCATGGGACATCAAATACAAGCCCAACCTCGACTGGAACCATGCCTGGGGTGCTGTTCCGGCCAACATCATCCCGCGCGGAATATGGGGAATTGAACCCTTATTGCCCGGATTTGAAAAGGTACAAATCAAACCGCAAACCGGTGGACTGGAATCGGCTCAAATCAGCTTCCCGACCATTCGTGGTACTATCGAAGCCAGTTTTGTAACCGACAACCACGCCTCTTTTCTGATAGAGGTGCTGATTCCAGCCAATGTTACAGCGGTTGTGTATGTCCCGCTTCGCGCGATTCAGCATCCAAAGCTGCTAATCGGGGAGCAAAATATCGATATCAAACCGGGAAACGGTTTTTATAAAGTAGAATTAGGCTCAGGTAAATATCGTCTCGAAGTAACTAATTCTGAACTGTAATATATGTTAAAACCTATCAAAGTCAAGAGAATGTACCGTTTAGTACCAATTGTTTTTTTACTTTTTTTTGCTTCATGCAACATGAGTTCAACCCGCCAGTCGGGAAATTCCGAGAACCAGGAGGCTTCCAATATGGAGCAACTGGCTGCAACCAGATTTGATTACGCAGTCGATTACGGCGATGCCCTCGATTTGCTCGACAAAACCGATCTTAATTCTATCGATCTGGCCATTGCTGCTTTTAAAAAATCGACTCCCGATTCTGTTGCTGCTCAGTCTCTTTCGGCTGATTCGATGTTGGTCGTACTGACTGATTTTATCCAATCGGTCGTGCAAACTTACGATGAGACAAATCTGAATGGTAATGTTGAGTTAATCAACAAATTACGCAATGATGCCGATAATGCCGATGTAACAGGTTTTAAAGAACAACTCGATGCGCATGGAATAGCACTGACATCGGTGAACGATGATTTTTTTCTGGAAATTAAATACAGTTTTTTACTCAATGTCTTGAAAAACAATTTATCGAATACTTCTAAACGGTTTATGGAATTAAAAGTTAACGATGAACGGAAACCGTTGGTGGTCGACGAAAAACTTATTTTCTCACCCGATACCATTGCTGTGCGACTAATGCAGTGGGAAGATTTTGTTAAAGCCAATCCGGCTTATATCTCGGTACACGATGCCGAAAACCGTTGCTCCGACTTTTTGACGCTAATGCTTTCGGGTACCGAAGAAAATCCGGTATTCGATTTGGATACCAAATTGGTTGTTCCCGAATTTAAAATTGTGTACGAAAAATATATAAACCAAAATCCAGAAAGGAGCAGTACATTGGTGATCAAACGGTTTTACGATTTGTTGGCTGAAACCGGTTTTAAATACAACGAAAAGATTGACAGTTTCCTATCGGAAAATGTTACTCAATAAAAACAATGAAATGAATACAGAACCTATCCGGCAGGATAAATCAAAGGCAAAGATTGCGCAGTTGCTAGTGAAGCAAGACAGTCAACTGCTGAATTTTTTGATACAAGAGTTAAAGGGCAAAAGCCGCACAACCGTAAAATCGTTGCTGGCCCACCGTCAGGTCTCGTTAGGAGCGCAACCTGTTACCCAGTTCGACTTTCCGCTTAAAAAAGGGCAGACGGTCACTATCAACTGGGGTAAAGTATCAGAACAGGTGCGGTTGCGCGGTCTGCGGATTCTTTTCGAAGATCCCTATATTATTGTTGTCGAAAAAGCAGCCGGAATTCTCTCGATTGCTACCGCGAAAGAGAAGTTGCTGACGGCTTACAGTATTCTGAGTGATTATGTCAAAAGGGACAATCCCGAAAATCGCATATTCGTCATTCACCGTCTCGATCGCGATACGTCGGGCGTGATGATGTTTGCCCGAAGCGAGGAGATCCAGTCTGTCCTTCAACGCGCGTGGCAGGATATGGTTGTCGAGCGAACCTATTCGGCCATTGTCGAAGGGCAGGTAGAGAGTGACGAAGGCACAATACGCTCTTACCTGAAAGAGAATAAAGCCTTAATCATGTATTCGACAAAGAACCCGGGCGAAGGCGATGAGGCGATAACCCATTATACCGTGGTGAAACGAACCGAAAACTATACACTGGTTGATTTGGAATTGGAAACTGGCCGCAAGAATCAAATCAGGGTACACATGAAAGATTTGGGCCACAGTATTGTAGGCGACCGGAAGTACGGTTCGAAACAAAATCCCATTCGGCGAATAGCCCTTCATGCACGTGTGTTGGAATTTGTCCATCCGGTGACCCGGCAAACCTTGCGTTTTGAAACATTACTACCGCCTCCTTTCAACTACTTGTTGAAAGAAGATGACAAATCGTAAACAAATTTTCGTTTGAACCGTTCTTTATAGTAAAATTTAAAATATCAGTTATGAAAAAGAATGTTGGAGGAATCGATAAAATAGTCAGGTATGCGCTGGCGGTAATTATTGCCTTATTGTATTACACCGGTGTTGTGGAAGGGACTATAGGACTAGTCCTGTTGATCTTCGCCATTATTTTAATCCTCACCGGGTTTGTCAATTTTTGCCCGCTCTATACCCTTTTTGGAGTGAATACGTGTAAACCGCGTAAAGCAAAGTGAGCCGCTTTTTAAATTGTTATAATAGCTTAACGGGGCTTGTTTTCTAAACAGCCCCGTTTTTTTATGCCATAAAGAAGTATTGCTATATTTATATTAAGGTTTGGGTTATTTGCCGGCGGGAAACATATTTATGATAAAAAAGCTCAGATTCAAATCGATTTCCAGCATATTCAAGATTGAAGCTTACAGATAGCGAGCGATCTATATTTTCGTAAATAAATCTGTAACTTAAATTCTTCTCATGATAAAAAATATCTTCTCGCTGACCATTATTGTTTTGTTATCTATTTTTTCGCCTGCACTTTCTGCCCAAATCAAAATCGACCTCAAAAAGAAAGTAAACAACGAAGCTAATCAGAGGGTAAACCAACGTACAAACCAAGCTATCGACAAAACCTTCGACAAAGTTGAAGACGGAATTGGTTCTGTTTTGAAGAAAAAAGAGAAGCCGACCGAGGGTTCTGGCAATCAATCGGGCGAATCAGATAAAGCCACCGCGGACAAACATGCTGAGGATGCAGAAGAAGCCACACCGCAACCTAAATCTCAACCCCAGCTCACCTGGGCCAAATATGATTTTGTCCCTGGAATGGAAATAATCTTTGAAGACAATCAGGAAGGGGAGCAAAATGGAGAGTTCCCCAGCAAATGGGATTGGGTTTCGGGCAGTGTTGAAAATGCCAATTTCGACAACCAAAATGTTATCTACTTCATCAAGTGTAATGCCAACGGCGGTGGAAACATTGTCCCGTTGTTGAAGAATAGCACTGAAGATTATCTGCCTGAAGAATTTACCATTGAATTCGACGCATGGTTTGGCGAGCAGTCGAGTAATTATTGTGTTTTTTTAGCCGACACAAAGACTCAGGTTAAATTAGATAATTCGATGCGGGCGGATGATAAATGGGTGAGAGTTGGCAAAAATGGAGGCGAACACCAACAAGATATTGAACGCAAATTCTATCCCGGATTCTCGGGTGCCCAAAGCGATAAAACGCAGAAGTGGAGGCATATTGCAATTTCGTATCACACAAGGGCTTTAAAAGTATATATGGATGATACGCGGATTATCAATATTCCCAATCTGGGTTACAATCCAACCGGTCTTTCTCTGGCCTATCATAACCCAAGCGGAGGTACTGTTGGTTACATCAAAAACATCCGTATAGCCAAAGGGGCAGTGCCGCTTTACGACAAATTCCTGACCGATGGCAAATTCGTGACCACCGGTATCAAATTCGATGTAAACAAAGCCACCGTAAAGCCCGAATCAATGGGGACCATCAACTATGTGGTGAAAATGATGCAGGAGCACCCCGACTTGAACTTCTCGGTGGAAGGGCATACCGACAACGACGGAGACGATGCTTCAAATCAAAAACTTTCTGAGGCCCGTGCAACTGCGGTAGTCGAGAAAATGAACCAACTCGGTATCTCTCCCGAACGGTTAACTGCAAAAGGGCACGGCGAAAACAAACCCATGAAGGGAAATAATACTCCCGAAGATAAAGCGCAGAACCGAAGGGTTGAATTTGTTAAATTTTAACCAATAAGGGACACTGATAAGCTTTTTTGTCGTAAATTGAACCATAACAATCTGATAGAAATCACATCAAACGAAAATCTTAACCCATGAAAAAATTATTTGCCACGCTCGTTGCCATGATGGCTATTGTTACAGCCTTCCCGCAAACCAACCAAAAACCTTATTCGTACAAGAGTGCTTACATTGAATACGAACTTACCGGCAACACAACTGGAAAACAAACCCTTTACATCGACAATTGGGGTTGGAACCGAAGCGAGACCACCCACTCCGTTACCAAAATGCTTGGACAAAAACTCGAAACACACCAACGCAACCTCACCATTCAATTTGATAGTTACCAGTGGGTGCCTGGTGACAAAAAAGGAACTAAACTACACAACCAATGGCTCGAAGATTTACTTGCCGACCCAAATTTCGATATGAAGGAGTTTAGCGATAAAACCCTCGAGGGGCTTGGTTTTGTCAAAGCCGGCAAAGAAACAGTTTCCGGTAAAGTGTGCGATGTGTGGAAAAGCAATCTTGGGTCAACCAGTTGGGTTTGGAACAACATTGCGGTAAAAACCGAAGTGAAACTGCTGGGAACAACACAAGTAATGACAGCAACCAAAATCGAAATCGATGCCTCCATCCCGGCGGGGGAGTTTGATCTTCCTTCAGATGTAAAATTCAAGGAAACAGTGATGGATCCCGGCGAAATAAACTTCGACAATATGCCGGAAGAGGCGAACGATTCAGCAGAAACCGAAGATAATCCGGTCAAAGGCTTGAAAGATCTGAAGGGTTTGATGAAGAAACTGAAAACGGAATAAATAAACTTAATGGAAAAGGTTTCCGTTCAACGGCGTTGATGGGCGGAGATCTTTTTTTAATGCCATCCGCCCACGATTGTCCCCATTGCTACATAAGCCAGAAAATCGAACCCGGCATGAAGCAGCCATAATTTTATCGGCTGGTTTTCGTAAAGCACATTGGCCATTTTGGAGGTCGATATCCAGAATATAGCCACCAGAGCTCCTGCTATCGCCCCAAAACTCCAGTCCGATTCGGCACCCAGGAACATCGCCAACGAAAAGGCGGCCAGAAATGCAAACAGATAGGTGGAAAGCATAATCACCCAAATCGGTTTGGCCGACTTAAAATCCTCTTCGGTAAACCCTTTCAGTTTCATCCAGGCATTGCCCAGCAAAAGCGGCGAGTACCACAGGCTCCCAATTACCAGATAAACCAGCGCGGCCAGCGCGACCGCCCAAATATTGACACTTTGAAAAGCTGCTGACATTTCCATAATCGTATTTTTTTCTGTAATAACGCTCTCGCGCTGCAATTGTTTCAAAAACAACTCGTTTGTTGCTTCCGGCCATCTGCGGAACCCTTACTTGTCGAGATAGAACGGTTGGGTCAGGCTACTGTATTCCAATGTATATCGGTTTTCTTCTGTATGGATGGTTATCTCTTGCTTTACAGGATAAGTAGCCTGCATCGAAAATTCGAGCATCACCCTTTTGGCTCTTTTACCCGGTTTGGGATAAACCATACACTGTTGCGAAAGGTACAATCCGGCAAGGCGGGCCTCTTCCCTGAAGTGGTCGAAACTGTCGGCAGGAATAATAACGGCTAACCGTCCGTTGGGCATAAGCAATCGGGCTACACCGGCCAGTAACCGGTCGAAGGGGAGGGTGTCGTTATGGCGCGCCATGGCAACGCCCTCGTTGTCTGGTTGGAGCGAACGAACAAAGAAGGGGGGATTGCTTACAATCAAATCATACCTGTTGTTGGTTTGCTGGCAATAGTGCAGAAAATCAATGCAATAAAGGGTTATCCGATTGCTCCACGGCGATTGCAGGAAATTGAACCGGGCATCGGCAGCTGCCTCTTCGTTCAGTTCAATGGCATCGACAGCAGCTGCACTTCGTTGTGCTGCCATCAGTGCAATCAATCCTGTACCGGTTCCAATGTCGAGCAAACGAGAGACGTTGTCAACATTACACCAGGCGCCAAGCAATACCCCGTCGGTGCCAACCTTCATGGCCGCCCGCTGTTGCTCTATCCTGAACTGTTTAAACTGAAACCATCTGTTTCGGGCCATATTCTTTGCGATGCTAAAAGGTCAAACAATCTTTATCTTCAGCCAATCGACCCCCTTTTTCCTTCCAATGCCCCCATACCAAATAACGCGAAGTCATACTTCACCGGATCTTCCTGATCGAACTGGCGGAGGTTCCGGGTAAGTTCTTCAACTGCTAACCAGTCGTTCTGCCGGCGTTCCAGCAAACCCAGTTGGCGGGCAATATATCCCGAATGGAGATCAATGGGCATCATCAGTCCCGATACCGGGATGGCCTTCCATAAACCAAAATCTACCCCTTCCTGGCTGCCTCGGACCATCCACCGCAGGAACATATTAAGCCTTTTGGCTGTCGAACCCTTATCGGGATTGGCAATATGTTTTTTTGTCCGCTCTTCGGGATAGAACGAGAGAAACTTATCGCGAAACCCGGTGATTGAACTTTTGATGGTATTGCCATTGCGAAACCCCTCGGTAAAAAGGGTTTCAAGCCCACCATGGTGGCGATAAATTTCCGATAGGGCCAGTAGAAAGTAGCTACAGTCGGTTCCATTAAAAGTACGGTGGACAAAAGTTCTGAATGGTCTGCAATCGACAGGTTGATGGTTGACCAAAAAATCGTAAGGGGCATTGTCCATTAAAGCCATCAGCCTGTTGGCGTTGTCAATAATGCTTTTTCGTTGTCCCCACGCGATGGTAGCGGCCAGAAACCCGGCGATTTCAATATCCTCCTTTCGCGAAAAGCGGTGCGGAACAGAAATGGGGTCGGTGTCGAGAAAGCGGGGTTGCGCGTAAAGCCTGTATTTTTCGTCGAGTAACAATTTCATAAGGCTGCGATGGCTTTATAGCTGAACAATCCCGTCGCGGATATGTATCATCCGGTCGGCGCGTGAGGCAAAATGCTCATCATGGGTAACAATCACAAACGTTTGGTCAAACTGGCGCCGCAGGCTAAAAAAAAGATTATACAACTCCTCCTGGTTGCGCGAATCGAGGTTGCCCGATGGTTCATCGGCCAAAATAATAGCCGGACGATTGATTAATGCCCGCGCAACAGCCACTCGCTGTTTTTCGCCTCCCGAAAGTTCCGATGGTTTATGGTTGATCCGCTCTTTCAGGTCAAGCAAAGCCAGCAAATCGGCGGCTTCCTTTTCGACTTCGTTTCGTTTGCGCCCTGCAATATAGCCGGGGATGCATACATTCTCGAAAGCGGTAAACTCGGGAAGCAGATGGTGGAACTGAAAAACAAAGCCAACCTCTTTATTGCGAAATCGGGAGAGCTCTTTTTCGTTCAGGGCAAAAACATCGGTATTGTTGATGATAACCTTGCCCGAGTCGGGGCTCCCTAAGGTGCCCAGAATCTGGAGCAGCGTTGTTTTACCGGCTCCACTTGCGCCTACAATGGCAACAATCTCGCCTTTCCGAACTTCGAGCGAAACTCCTTTCAAAACGTTGAGTTCGCCAAATGATTTTGTGACCTGTTCTGCTTTCAGCATCGAGCGATAGCGTAAAGATGAAAAAAATGATTTTATCTGCGCCAAGATTTTTAACGCTGATGGACAAAAGTAGTGAATTTATATCGGATTTTCGGCGCATTAAATCTCTGCGGTAATTTGGCCCGATGGCGTTACAGGTTTCAGAATTTTATCCGAAAACGAAGGCTGCAACCTGCTTTAATATCATCCTGAAAATTGTTTGGCATCGATTGGCATGGTACAAACTTCATTCTATCGATCCACCAGTTTCCCGTTAATTGCGGTTGCAGGGCGGGTTAATGTGGAGATAATTAGGAGTTGAATATACGGGATTTCCATTTGAACCAGATACGGAGGAGATACAGAGGAGATACAGAGGAGATACAGAGGAGATACAGAGGAGATACAGAGCACCGATTTACGGGCTACATGCCCTAATATGGGTCCTTAAAGATAGGGAGCAGTTTTTTTAATCTTAAACGGAGTTTACATATGATAAAATCGGTCGGACAATGATGAACCGGATGGTCAGTTCTGTTTTCGTGAATCTGAATTCAGGTAGTGGTGCCATCCGAGATTCCAAGGTTGCTGTAGGTTTGCCTTAATGCCTCTTCGTCATCGGTAATCAGCAGTAGTTTATCGTTCAGACAGAGTGTTGTACTCCCTTTGGGCACGAAATATTTTCCGTTACGTTTCACCAATACAGCCAATGTCTTGTCGGGCAGCGGCAAGTCCATCAACCGGCCACCATTTTCAATGGCCTTTTCGGTAACGGTAATTTCAGTGGTAACCGATTTAATGTCGTCCGAGAAATCGAGGTCGAATTCGGTAAGGCTTTTCAGTTGATTGGGCTTTTCGGCCAGGTTTAGTTTGGTGGCCACCCACGATAATGTTGTGCCCTGCACCAATAGCGACACCAACGTGATAAAGAAGACAATATTGAAGATATAACGGGCATATGGAACCTCTTCGGCTAATGGCATGATAGCGAAAATAATCGGAACAGCTCCGCGCAATCCGATCCACGAGATAAACAGTTTGTCTTTAAACCTGAATTTCTTAAAAGGCAACAATGTGATAAATACGCTTAGCGGACGGGTGATAAAGATGATAACGGCACTGATAATTAATCCGGGAATAATAACCGGAATAAGCTCGTGCGGGTTGACCAGTAAGCCCAATGTAAGGAACATCAGGATTTGGCTTAACCATGCCAGCCCGTCGAAAAAGTAAAGTGAAGATCTTTTATGTACCAATCGGGCGTTGCCAATAACCAATCCTCCGATATAAACGGCCAGGAAACCATTGCCTTTGATAAAGTAGGTAAACGAAAAGATAAAGATGGCACTGGTAAATACCAGGATAGGGTAGAGCGACGCGTTATCGATTCTGATCCGGTTAACAATGACGACGGTTAGCCGGCCAAGCAGGTAGCCGGCCGATGCACCCACTACAAGTTGCAACAGAATCATCCCGCCAACCATCCAATAGTTAGTCGAGCCGGCAGCCTGAATCAGCGAAATAAGACTGATGGTCAACATATAGGCCATCGGGTCGTTACTTCCGCTTTCGAGTTCCAGCATCGGGCGGAGATTATTTTTTAGGTTAATCCCTTTCGATCTTAATATGGAAAATACCGATGCCGAGTCAGTCGACGACATCACTGCCGCAAGTAGCAACGAGGTAAGCAACCCAACCTGTGCCCCTGATTGGGTAAAACCGAGCATCATCCATATCAATAGGCCTGTTGCAATGGTGGTGAGCAGGACTCCCATTGTTGCCAAAACAACTCCGGGTTTTATGATGGGCCGTATATCGTTTAGCTTGGTGTCCATTCCCCCTGAAAAGAGAATGACAATCAATGCGAAGGTGCCTATGGTTTGTGCAATTTTATAGTTGTAAAACTGTATACCCAATCCATCACTTCCGCTAATCATCCCAATTCCAAGAAAGAGCAAAAGTACTGGTACCCCATATCTGGAGCCCGCTTTCCCGGCCAGTATGCTTACGAAGAAAAGAAACGAAAGCACCAGCAGTATTAATTCGGTAGTAACCTGCATCGACAATTATTTTTGATGAATAGCGTATCTGTGCTGAATCGTTTGTCGGGCCCGGCGAGGGCAAGATAATTCGCACTGTGGTAAAATACAAAAAAAAAACCTCGACCGGAATGGTTTTGGGTAGCAATTTTCACCAAACAATCATCAAGAGAAACAGGCCGGAAATAGTTGCTGCGGTAGGATGAAAAAACGAGAAGTGTGCAGCGTGCAGTACGACAGGTAATTGGAGGGGAGGAAAATTGACAGGAAAAGCTATTTTAATTCTTCGTCGATGTTTCGTTTGATACTATTTGTCTGTTTCTCGACATTGTCGGAAATCTTGGTCACATCATTTCTGATTTCCGATGTGTGGGTATTGATCTCTTTCTTAATATCTTCAGTTGCTTTTTGGAATTCACGCATTCCTTTACCAATGGTTCTGGCAATTCCGGGGATAGAATCGGCCCCAAAGAATAGCAGGATAAAGAAAACGATGACCACAATTTCGCCTCCGCTGATAAAAAGAATTGGATTGCCCATAGTTTGTATGTTTCCGGCAAAGATAATAATCCTGTTCTTATTCCGAAAAATAATCAGGGAAATGAAAAGCCCCGAAATTCATCATTCCGGGGCTTTTACGGCTGAGGGTAAACTCAATTATTTCTTTTCGGTTTCAACTTTCTTTTTACCCCATTTTCTCAGGGCATCGAATGCTACCGGGGTAGCTACGAATACCGATGAATAGGTTCCGAAACCGATACCAATAAGCAGTGCGAAAATAAACCCTTTGATCGATGTTCCACCGAAAATAAAGATAGCAATCAAAACTACCAGTGTGGTCATCGAGGTATTGAAGGTTCTTCTCAGGGTACTGTTCATTGCTTCGTTGAAAGTCTTCATGGTTTCCTGTTTGGGGTGCAAATGCAGGTATTCACGAATACGGTCGAATACAATCACAGTATCGTTGATTGAGTAACCGACCACGGTCAATACTGCGGCAATAAATGCCTGGTCCACTTCGAGCGAGAAGGGCAATAACCCGTCGAACAGTGAGAACATCCCGATAACAATGATTACGTCGTGTGCCAACGATGCCAAACCACCCAAACCAAACTGCCAGTTACGGAAACGAACGGCAATATAGAGGAAGATGGCTATAAGCGCGAAGAATACCGAAAGCACAGCGTCGCGCTTGATATCGTCGGAAACGGTAGGCCCGACTTTGGTCGAACTCATCCGGTTTTCGGTAAGGAATTTCTCTTCAGAAACATCAGAACCGACAAATTGCTTCATACCGGTATAGAGTTTCTGTTCGATCTCCTGATCTACAGCTTCTCCTTCTTCGTCGATACGGTAGTCGGTTGTAATACGGACCTGATTGTTTCCGCCAAAGGTTTTAACTTCAGGCGTTGAGCCAAACTGTGCTGAAAGCGCAGAGGCTACATCGTCGACCCTCACGTCCTTATCGAGCCTGACCACGTAGGTACGCCCGCCTTTAAAGTCGACAGAGTAGTTGAGCCCTTTGAATGTAAGCGAAGCTATCGAGATAAGGATTAATACAATTGAGACAATGTATAGTTTTTTACGATACTGCAGGAATGGGACATGCAGGTTGCGCAGGAAATTCTTTGTTGCCGGAGAGACGAACGTAATCGTTTTGTTGTTGTCCAATGAACGTTCGAAAATCAAGCGGGTAATAAAAATAGCGGTAAAGAGCGAGGTCAGAATCCCAATAATCAATGTGGTAGCAAAACCTTTGATAGGGCCTGAACCAAACATGTAGAGAACGATACCGGTCAACAGGGTTGTTACCTGTCCGTCGATAATGGCCGAATAGGCATTATTGTAACCATCTTTTAATGCAAGTCGGGCGCCTTTCCCAGCCATTACCTCTTCTTGTACACGTTCATAGATAAGCACGTTGGCATCGACCGCCATACCCATCGTTAACACGATACCGGCAATACCGGGCAGTGTTAAAACGGCACCCATCGAAGCAAGTACGCCGATAAGGAAGAAGAGGTTAACCAGCAAAGCAACGTTGGCTGCAAGACCTGCGCCTTTGCTGTAGAAGAAGAGCATATAGACCAGTACCAGCACGAATGCAATGGCAAACGAAGTCATCCCACTCTGTATTGATTCTTTACCCAGGGTTGGACCAACAATTTCTTCCTGAACGATGCGTGCAGGAGCAGGCATTTTACCCGATTTGAGCATGTTGGCAAGGTCTTTTGCTTCGTCAACGGTGAAGTTTCCTGATATTTCTGTACGGCCGTTTGGAATTTCGCCCTGTACCGTCGGGAATGATTGGACATAATCGTCGAGGACAACAGCTACGCTTTTACCAACATTTTCGCGGGTCATACGTTGCCATGTTTTTGCACCTTCGGCATTCATGTTCATATTGACCACGCTGTTGGCTTTATTTTGACCAAAGTCATCGCGGGCATCAATTACAGCACCGCCATCGAGAGGTGCGCGTCCGTCGCGGCTGGTTACCTTGAGTGCAATCAACTGGTAGAAGTTACCCTCTTTTTCTGTTGGCTTGGCTGTCCAGCGGAACAGCATATTTCTTGGAAATACAGATTTAACCTGAGCGATTTTCAGATAGTCGTTTACCGCAGCCGTATCTTTTACGTGTGCATAACCCACTACAGGTCCACGGAAAAGTTGCCCTTCGCGCGAGGTATTGGGCGATAATACCGCAAACAGCGGGAAGTTTTTGGCAATTTCGGCTGTTGAGCCGGCAGCCAGGGAGTCGGTTTGCTGATTTTTTACTTCGCTCAGCAGCGAGTTGTTTTTAGTCGTGTCAGCAGGAGCTGCTGTATTTTCGGCAATAGAATCAGGAGTCCCTGCTGCTTCCATTGCTTTAATTTCGCGTAGGCGGCTGTTGGCTTCGAGCAGATAAGGATATACTTCCGAATTTTCGTAGGTTTCCCAGAATTCGAGGTTTGCTGTTCCCTGGAGCAGTTTGCGGACACGTTTTGCATCTTTCACCCCAGGAAGTTCAACCAGAATACGGCCCTTGGTTTGCAACTGCTGAATGTTGGGTTGTGCCACACCAAAGCGGTCGATACGGGTACGCAGAATCTGGAACGAGTTGTCGATGGCGTTGTCGGTTTCCTGACGGATAACGCGCAATACATCGGCATTGGAAGAGTTGAATGTTACTTTTTCGCGCAGTTCGAGCGTGTTGAAAATTGATGCCAATTTGGCGTTGGGATCGATTTGTTCGAATGACTGTCCGAAAAGGGTAACAAAATCTTCCTGACTATCTTTTTGTTTTTGCAGTGCCAACTGAAGGGCGGCGTTGAAAGTGGAGTCGGTACTGTATTCAGACATTGCCCTGATCAGGTCAACCACTGATACTTCGAGGGTTACGTTCATCCCGCCTTTGAGGTCGAGACCCAGTGGAAGCTGATATTCCTTTACTTCCCGATAAGTGTATTTTTTTAACCCTAAAAAGTTGTAAACCGGTTGGCCTGAGATTGAATCCAAATAATAATTCTCATGTTTTTTAGCCAGTTCTTCCAACTGTGTGCCTGTAGCTGACGGGTTCTCAAGTTTTGCCTCAGCAACACCGTATTTGGCGGCATCTGACTCTACCTTATATGATTTGTAGGTAAAGTAAAGCTGATAAACACAAACCAGAGCCAGCATAATGGCTAGTAGCCTGATCAATCCTTTATTCTGCATTGCAAAATGGTTTAATTATCTGTTTTAAATTATTTTAAATATCTAAAAAAACTCAGGACGCAAAGATATTTATTTTTTTCAGAATAAAAAGTTTTGGGAGAAAGGAGTGACGAACTTGTTTGTTGTGTTTAGGTTAATTGATAATTAGGACTTTATATCTGAATTTATTGTCCTTAAAATCATCAGATTGTAGTCGATTAAAGCGTTGGCCCGGATAAAAAAATCGCTACCAAGCAATCCAATAATTCTTTTGCTGCAAAATTTTGAATACTCGTTATTGATATGCAGCAAATCAACAATTGCAACATGCAGTTTGCCGTAATTGATTCCGTTAAGTGTCAGTTCTGCAATCGATCCGGTACTGGCTTCCACAGCATCTTTGCCTATTCCGTGTGCTGCAGTATTTGCCATTTCATCTGTGATACAAAGTTCGGCACAATTGCTGTCGAATACACTTTTCGACGCACCGGTGTCGAGCAGCCAGTAGCTGTCGGGATATTCGCCAAACGAGGCTTTGACTACAATATGATAGCTACCGGGTTCGAGTTCAACCAGTTCGAGCGGAATCAGATTTTCCATGACATTTTTTTAAACAAAAAGGGGCACAAAGCCCCTTTTTGTTTTATTTGGTAGTAAGTTGAATTACTGTTTGTTCAGCGTGTCGAGAACTTCCATTACCTCGCGAACTGCTTTTTCGCTCGATTTCATTAAAGCCATTTCGGCTTCGTTCAACTGAAGCTCAACAATCTGCTCGATGCCGTTTTTTCCCAATACAACCGGAACGCCAAGGTAGCAGTTTTCGATTCCGTATTCGCCTTCGAGTTTGATACAGACCGGGAATATACGGCGCTGATCTTTAACAATGGCTTCCACCATTTGTGCTGCAGCTGCTCCCGGAGCATACCACGCTGATGTTCCCATCAGTTTTACCAATTCGCCACCCCCCACTTTTGTACGCTGTACAATTGCTTCGAGTTTTTCGGCATCGATAAGTTCGGTAACGGGGATACCGCCAACGGTGGTGTAGCGTGGCAGCGGAACCATGGTGTCGCCATGACCGCCAAGCAACATGGCCTGGATCTCTTTCTGCGAGATATTCAGTGCTTCAGAGAGGAATGCGCGGTAGCGGGCTGTGTCGAGGATACCGGCCATACCCAAAACTTTGGTACGGGGAAGGTTTGAAGTGATATGAGCCTGATAAGTCATCACATCAAGTGGATTGGATACAATGATGATGATGGCTTCGGGCGAATATTTCACTACATTCTCGGTAACCGATTTTACGATGCCTGCATTTACCTGAATTAGGTCATCGCGGCTCATCCCTGGTTTGCGCGGAAGGCCTGATGTAATCACTACAACGTCGGAATTGGCTGTGCGTGAGTAATCGTTGGTTACACCGACTGTGCGGGTATCATACACGTTGATTGGAGCTTTCTGCCAAATATCAAGGGCTTTACCTTCGGCAATGCCTTCTTTGATATCGAGAAGCACAACTTCGTTCACTACTTCGCGATATGCCAATACATCGGCACATGTTGCACCGACATTTCCTGCGCCTACGACTGTAACTTTCATAAAATCTTAATTATAATTTTTGGTTCTAGTTTATTTGATCTCTAAAAACGCTGGCGAATTTAAATCAATAACCCGAATTAAAAAAATCTTTAATTGTCTCTTAACAAAAACTTAAATCTGATTTAAGTTGACTGAATTGACAAATTAGCTGATTTTCAGGTGTGATTCAATGAAAAATTAAAATTAAAAAAATTAAGTAATACTTAAAAATTTACTGTTTACCGACGATTTTTTGAATGGCTTCGATGATTCGGCAGGCCAACGCATCGGCTTTTGCCAAAGTGCTGCTTTCAGCATAAATACGAATAATCGGTTCAGTATTCGACTTTCTCAGGTGAACCCATTCGCGCTCAAAATCAATTCTGACACCATCAATATCCGTAATTTGTTCGTTGCTGAATTGCGTTTTGATTTTGAGCAATATCTCGTCAACATTGATGCCGGCATGAAGTTCAATCTTGTTTTTAGAAATAAAGTAAGGCGGATATGTTGCTCTTAACTCCGAACATTTTATGCCTTTTTGGGCCAGATGGGTGAGAAATAGTCCAATGCCTACCAATGCATCTCTGCCATAATGGCTTTCGGGATAGATTACGCCGCCATTGCCTTCGCCTCCGATGACGGCATTCGTGGCTTTCATCTGTGTCGTTACATTCACCTCGCCAACTGCTGAAGGAGTGTAACTTGCTCCATATTTCTCGGTTACGTCGCGCAGCGCTCTCGACGACGACAGGTTCGATACTGTATCCCCAGGGGTTTTTGACAGTACATAGTCGGCAACGGCTACCAAGGTATATTCTTCGTTGAACATCGTTCCGTCTTCGTTGATAATGGCCAGACGATCAACATCGGGGTCGACTACAAAACCCACATCGACACCTTTTTCTTTGATAATGGCCGATGTTTCAACCAAATTCTCAGGCAGTGGTTCAGGGGTATGCGCAAAATGGCCAGTTGGTTCGCAGTTGATTTCAACAATATTTTTAACTCCCAGTGCTTTGAGTAAAGCTGGGATAACGGTACCGCCAACAGAGTTTACAGCGTCGACAGCCACTTTGAAGTTGGCCTTTTCGATTGCTTTTTTGTCGACAAGTTTCAGGTCAAGGACATGTTGAATATGGTAATCAGTATAGTCGGAATGGGTTAGTTTGCCTAAATTATCGACTTCGGCAAAAGTGAAATCGGTTGCATCGGCAAGGGCTAAAATACGTTTTCCTTCTGCATCGTTGAGAAACTCTCCTTTGTTGTTCAGTAATTTAAGGGCATTCCATTGTTTGGGGTTATGGCTGGCCGTGAGGATAATCCCGCCATTGGCTTTTTCGGCAACCACTGCGAGTTCGGTTGTAGGCGTGGTGGCCAGTCCGATGTCGGTAACATCGGCTCCCATGCCCAACAGGGTTCCAATTACCAGTGAGTTGACCATCTCGGCCGAGATGCGGGCATCATGTCCCACAACAATTTTCAACTTATGCGTTTCGGGATTGTTTTCTTTTGCCCACGCAGCATAAGCTGCAGTAAATTTTACAATATCAATAGGGCTGAGGCCTTCACCGGCAATGCCGCCTATGGTACCCCTGATCCCGGAGATAGATTTAATCAGTGTCATAATTACGAAGTTTTTTGAGTCGGTAAAATTGTTAAATCCTGAATGTTTTTACAAACAGAAAATGAGACAATTTCGATTGACGGAAATCCCGTTTTTTTTTGCGAAATTTGCACCCGATAATAAAATAGTTCAATTACAATGATTAGAGAAAGAGGACAGGAGCGCAAATCAAGTCGCACCGTCGGGAATCGGACTACGACAGGCCAGAGGCCTCGTATCCGGAAAAATGAATCGGAAGAAACAACCGTACCGGTTCGTAAAAAATTAACACGCTTCGGGGCTTCGGACGAAAGCCCCAGAACCACCGGAAAGCGAATCGGGAAATCGCGTCCCGAAGCGCCTAAGAGCGACCGCACACCCGGAATCATCAAGAAAAAAGTATTAAGAGAAAAGACCTCCGATCGTTTTCGTAAAGAGGTAATTGCGGCTCGTCCGGCACGTAAAAAGTTCGAAGGTGCCGATACTGATTCGTTGGTCAGCAGCAAAGGAACTGTTATCCGTGGCCGTTTTGGCAAACAAAATCTTTACAACGAACTCTCTTCAGAGAAAAAGAGTGGTACAAGTCGCGTCAAAAAGGAGGACGGGACTATCAGGCTCAACCGTTTTATTGCCAATGCAGGGATGTGTTCGCGCCGCGAAGCCGATACTTTCATCGCGACTGGCTGTGTCACCGTTAACGGGAAAATTATTTCGGAAATGGGATACAAGGTCGAATTGGGCGATCAAGTCAGCTTCAACGGACAGATTATTACAACCGAGAAAAAAGTCTATCTGCTTTTGAATAAACCTAAAGGATTTGTCACTACGGTTGACGATCCTCATGCCGAAAAAACGGTGATGGATTTGGTTAAGAGTGCCTGTTACGAAAGGATTTATCCGGTTGGCCGTCTCGATAAAAACACGACCGGATTGTTGCTTTTTACCAACGACGGCGATTTGACCAAAAGGTTGACCCACCCGAAATACAACAGAAAGAAAATTTATCATGTTTTTCTTGATCAGCGAGTAACAAAATCGCATCTCGAGGAGATTGTGAATGGGATTACGCTCGAAGATGGTTTTGTGGCTGCCGATTCAGTCAGCTATGTTGATGAAGATGACAAAAAACAGGTCGGAATAGAAATTCACTCAGGGAAAAACAAGATTGTCAGGCGCATTTTCGAGCACCTTGGCTACAAAGTAGCTAAACTCGACAGGGTTTATTTCTGTGGTTTAACCAAGAAAAACTTGCCTCGCGGCAAATGGCGTTTTCTTACACAGGAAGAGGTCAATATGTTGAAAATGAGTTCGCATTGATAATAATTCAATTTGTTGTAATTAATTAAGCCAACGATATACCTATTACACAGCCGTGAAAGAGGAGTTTTTGCGACATATTTCTCAAAATCTGGGAATCATCCACAAGGTTACAAGAATATATTGTGACCAGGCGGACGACCGTAAAGACCTCTTCCAGGAGATATTGATACAACTTTGGAATTCGTACGGAACATTCAGGGAGCAATCGAAATTTTCGACCTGGATGTACCGTGTGGCTATCAATACGGCCATCACAGCGTATAAAAAGGAATCGAAACGTGGAAAGAGTTCTCCGTTAGGAAAAGAGATACTTTCGGTGGTTGATGATTCGTATGATTTCGAGTATGAAGAAAATATTAAAAAATTGTACTCGGCTATCAGTCAGCTAACCAGCATCGAAAAGTCGATAATTCTGCTTTATCTCGAAGACAAGCCTTACGAAGAGATTGCCGAAATTACCGGTATCACGCAAAACTATGTAAGGGTAAAAATGAACAGGATAAAAAAGAAATTGGAGACGATTATAAAAGGGATTGAATAGATGGATTTAAACGAACTGAAGACAGCCTGGTGTAAAGTATCGGCTGAACATGAAAACAGAGCAACACTGGCTATCGAAAAGATTGACCAGTTGCTGCAAAAACGCGGCAACGGTATTCTTTCGCGTCTCGATCGCAATGTGAAATTTGGTTTCTGGTTGCTGGGGCTTTTCTTGCTACTTACACTACTCGATCAATATTTTCCTGCCGAACGTCTTTTGCCTAATGCTATCGAACAGCAAATTGTTGTCCCTGTATGGATTAGTGTGCTTGGTGTGTTGGTAAATATTGTTTTGATGTTGTCGTTTATCCTTTTTGTCATCCGTTACAGACGGCTCAAAGTCAAAAATCTGGCCGCACAAGATATGCCCACCGCCTTGCGCAAAGTTTTACGGTTACTTAATACTTTTAAACGCGAGTTTTATCTGGCCCTGGGAGTTTTCTTTTCGGCTATCGTAACCAGTTTCCTGTATGGTGCCTGGACCGGGTTCACAATGGCTTCAGGGGGGAGTGCAAGCACAACATTGAAGGCTGAAATTCTGATCGTTGTATTTTTAGTATTAATGATTGCCCTCTTTATTGGAGTGCTTTTTTATGTTTTTCACAAAGGGTTTAACTCCCTCTATGGAAAGTACCGTGAACAATTGATTCAAGCTTTGAACGAGTTGGAGGAGCAAGAAGATTAATCCCTTTTTTTGTCGATATACCCCTGGGGATTTGGCTTCTTTGTGCGAGTGTGTTGATTATGAGTGTTTTTCTTCGTTCGTCGTTTATCCTGCACAAAGTATATTTCAGTTGGTTACTCGTACCGCAATGCTTCAATGGGATCGAGTTTGGCTGCTTTGATAGCCGGAATTACGCCAGCAGCAAAACTAACAAACAAACAAACGGTT
>CAYOJD010000020.1:0-31551 GCA_964404205.1 uncultured Prolixibacteraceae bacterium | reverse complement strand
AGATATGGTAACCGTTGAAACCTCTGATGGTTTTGAGATACCCACATACATCAAAAATCTGGTGGTGGTTACACCTGCCAGTGAAAACAATCCGGCACCGGTAAAAGGAAAATCAAATGCGGGACAACCTTCTGCACCTGTTTTTACCGAGAAAACCCGCGAAGGGTTTATCGAAACGGATCAGGTTCGGGGAAACGACCACCCACAGTTTGTCTTTGCGCTGGTGCCCGATAATCCGGCAAACCCACCATCAGCACCCATTCAACTTTATCTGGTCAACGATTGTAATTATACGCTCTTGTACCATTTTGCGGTAAAGCGTTCAGGAAAATATGAAACTGTTGATGCCGGTACGCTCGAACCCAATACCAAAGTGAATCTGGAAACACTCCATCCCCGGATGTTTAACGAATTGCCTGATTACTGTTTTCAATTGCTCAGCTTCAGAAAAGAGGCGAAGCAACTGGAAGAGCCGGTTCAAAAAGAGGTGACTGTTTCGCCGGTGAAACTCTTCAAGTCGAGTTCATTTATCAGGAATGGATATTTCAAAAACCCGGCAATGATTCTTTCCCTCGTCGCTCACCCGCTAACAGCTGAGCTTGAAAAACTTTCCGACCACGATTTCAGACAAATCAGTACAGCCAAAGAACCTCAAAAATCAACAACACCCGTAAGTTCATCCGGCGAGCTGGTAGAAATTGACCTTCATATCGGCCAACTGCTCGACGATTTCAGAGGACTTGAAAACAGCGATATGCTGAAAGTACAGTTAGACCACTTCCGCAAAGAGATGGATAATGCCATTGCGAAAGGGGCAAAACGAATTGTCTTTATCCACGGTGTGGGCGATGGCGTTTTAAAGAACGAAGTGCGCCGCGAACTGCAAAGAAAATACCCTAAATATCCTTTTCAGGATGCCTCTTTCCGCGAATATGGCTTTGGCGCCACAATGGTTCTGTTGAAGAAGTGACAACCTGCCGGGGAAGGCTTTCGGGAAATCCGAAATTGTCAATCGCCGACTGACAAATCGTAAGTTTTGATGATAGCCTGAAGCCATTTTAAAATCTTACAGCGAACGTCAGGGCGCTGACATTAAAAATCACTACTTTTGCGCCGTCGCAGGCTGTTCTATCGCCCCGATTATTCGGGGAGGAAAGTCCGGGCAACATAGGGTGCCATGCTTCCTAACGGGAAGACGGGTGCAAACCTGTAGCAGCGTAACAGAAAATAACCGCCTATCCGAAAGGATGGGTAAGGGTGAAAAGGCGGGGCAAGAGCCCACCGGTGGCCGTGGCAACACAGTCAGCCGTACGTCTCATGGGTTGTAAGGCCAAATATACTGCAAGTCGGTACCGACACGGGGCTGCCCGCTCCGGTTCGTATCCTCCGGGAGACGATATTGCAGGGGGTAGGCTGCAAGAGGCTGTTGGCGACAACAGTCCCAGATAAATGATAGAATGAAAAACAGAACCCGGCTTACAGGCCTGCGATTTTTTTTACCTTTGACTAATCCTGCGAATACTGACGTTTAATACGTTCCTGAATGAAAAGAGTCACCCTAATTCTGGTTTTGATGGCTATCGGACTGATGGCCCTCCCTCAGCCAAAAACCTTCCGCGCCGATTATTCGCTTCGGTTCGACACCTACTGGTCGACAACCGATTCCATTCCTTTCTGGATGCACAGCAATCAGAATGGGATTTTCAAAGCAACCAACAATAGCTATCAACTGCTGCAAGCCGGTACCATCCGTGGATATGAGGTTGATTCGACCGCAAAATGGCAAGTGGCTTACGGCGTCAATGCCGTCCTCGGTCTGGGCGACTCCCTCTACCTGCAAATGAACCAGTTTTGGTTCGGAACTGGCAACCAATGGGTCAGGTTCGAAATAGGCGCAAAAGCACCAACGGTCAGGTTTGGCGGACTGTCAAGTGCCAACGGTAACTATATCTGGTCGAACAATGCGCGGCCTCTGCCGGGCATCACGATATCGACCAACGACTTTATCCCGGTAGGCTTCTGGAAAGATTGGTTCTCCCTGAAGGCTCTTTATCAGGAAAACATCATGACTGACGATCAGTTTATCAAACTGGCACACCTTCATCACAAAATATTGGCCGGAAGGGCCAAACTGGACGACTGGCAAATCACCGTCGGACTGGAGCATCTGGTTTACTGGGGGGGCGAATCGCCTGAATATGGCAAACTGCCCGGCTGGGAAGATTATCCAAGATATATTTTTGGAATTGCAGGTAGCCATAATGCACCCGATTTCGAACAGAAAAATGTGTCGGGAAATGCACTGGGGATGTACTTTATTGAAGCCGAAAAAGAATATTCAAACAAAACCATCACGTTCTACTGGAACCATCCGTTTGAAGACAAATCAGGAATGGAATTCAACAATATTGTCGACGGACTTTGGGGGATTCATATCAAAAAGAAAAAGAACAGTATTCTTTCCGAAATCGTTTATGAATTTATGAACACCACCAACCAGAGTGGCCCCAAACACGGGGAACCACGCGGACGTGGAAAAGACGATTACTTCAACAACTGGGTGTACAAATCGGGGCATACCAATTACGGTCAAACCATTGGCTCGCCTCTGTACATTCCGGTATTTAACGATGAAGGAATCTGTATCGGGTTCGACAGCAACCGTATGGTGATGCACCATTTGGGGGTAGGCGGCTCCGTATCGGAACAGGTTACCTGGAAATCGATGCTTACCTGGAGCAATCAGTTGGGAACCTATTTTGTTCCTTACACGGAACCCCGCAGTCAATTCTCGTTTATTGCCGAATGTAACTATTCTCCCAAAAAATCGCCATTGACAATCAGGGCCGGAATAGCCGGAGATCAGGGCAAGATGCTCCAAAACAGTTTTGGCTTTTTCGCCGGGATCAGCTACCACTATTAATTCCATTGACTTACAAAATCGCAAATTGTAATCATGCTTTCCGAAAAAATATCTTCAATCTCAATCAACGATTTCACCTATGAGCTGCCCGACGGGCACGTGGCCAAATATCCGCTGACCCATCGCGACCAGTCGAAACTGCTTTACTGGCATCGCGGACAGATTACCGACCGCAGGTTTGAAGATCTGCCCGACCTGCTCCCCTCCGGAGCCATGCTGGTATTCAACAATACCCGCGTCATTAGGGCCAGACTGCTTTTCAGAAGAAAAACAGGAGCGTTGATTGAGATATTCTGTCTGGAACCGTCCGAGCCGTCCGACTACGCCCTCTCTTTTGCCCAAACACAAAATTGCCGTTGGAAATGTATGATTGGCAATCTGAAAAAATGGAAAGAGGAGAGGCTTGAATTGTCGCTGGAAATCAAAGAGCAACCATTAACCCTGTCAGCCCAAAAAGGAAGCCTGCTCGATGCCGGACAGGAGGTCGTTTTTTCGTGGGATAATCCAAACTTTTCTTTTGCAGAAATTTTGGAAGCTGCCGGCAATATCCCGATCCCACCCTACCTGAACCGCGAAGCCGAAGAACAGGATCTTGAAACTTATCAAACTGTCTATTCGAAGATAAAAGGCTCAGTAGCTGCCCCTACTGCCGGATTGCACTTCACCGACAAGGTTTTCAGAGCATTATCGGCCAAACATATCGACTGCGAGGAAGTGACACTACATGTTGGAGCCGGTACTTTTCAGCCGGTTAAAGCCGAAACCATTGGAGGACATCTGATGCACACCGAACACTTCTCTGTCTCGCAGCCATTTATCGATCGGTTGGCCAGCCACGATGGGAAAGTGATTGCTGTCGGGACAACTTCCGTCCGGACTCTGGAAAGCCTCTATCATATTGCCCGGAAGATAGCGGAAAATCCTGCCATTTCGCCGGTAAATCTGGCTGTAAGCCAATGGGAAGCCTACCACAACAGTGACCCCTCCCCATCGGCAAAAAAGGCGTTGACAATCCTTTCGGACTATATGCTTCGTCACGGGATTTCGGTGCTGAATACCTCAACACAGATTATCATTCTCCCCGGATATCAGTTTCGAATTATCGCCGGTATAGTTACCAATTTTCACCAACCGCAAAGCACATTGTTGCTGCTGATTTCAGCGTTGCTGGGCGACGAATGGAAACGAATCTACCATCACGCGCTGAACAACGGCTATCGTTTTCTCAGCTACGGCGACTCGAACCTCTATATGTTGTAGTGCTAATACCGGTGGCCCCCCTCCGGTTAACGGACTCAGCTATTTTCTGACCAAATTCAGATAGGCATAACCGAACCCATTCTTCTCGTCGTGATGCTCTTCACGAAACTCCTCTATCCATTCCTTCCAATCGATTTCCGGGAAAAAGGTGTCGGCCTCGAAATCGCGGTGTACCAGTGTCAGGTATAACCGGCCGGCCAACGGGTAAAACTGCCGGTAAATCATTCCCCCGCCAATAATAAATGCCTCAGGCTCGCCGGCAACCATTCGGGCAGCCTCGTCAATGGAATAAGCCATTTCGCAACCCGGGAATGTTTCGCCCGGAATATCAGAGATTACAATGTTTCTGCGGTTGGGCAACGGTCCGTTAGGCAACGAAAAAAGGGTCCGTTTTCCCATAATAACAGCCTTACCGGAGGTGATTTTCTTAAACCGCTTCAAATCGTCGGGCAGGTGAAACAGCAAATCGTTGTTTTTCCCGATGGCAAAATTCTGTGCGATGGCAACTATAATGGAGATATTGGGATAAATCACGGGATTCTGAATTTGATAAGTAATTATATTTTCTTGAAAGGGCAACGCTACACCGACACTTCGCCTTTGATATGCGGGTGAGACTGGTAATTGACCAACTGAAAATCATCGTATTTGAAATCAAAAATCGATGTCACATCCGGATTAATGCTCATCTGCGGAAGCGGATAAGGCTCGCGGCTCAATTGCAGTTTCACCTGTTCGATGTGGTTATTGTAGATATGGGCATCGCCCAAAGTATAGACAAAATCGCCCGGCCGAACTCCTGTCACCTGCGCCACCATCATGGTCAGCAGGGCATACGAAGCAATATTGAACGGAACGCCAAGAAAAATGTCGGCGCTTCGCTGGTACAACTGGCACGAAAGTTTTCCGTTGTTTACATAAAACTGAAACAGTATATGGCATGGCGGAAGGTTCATTTGATCCAGTTCGCCCACATTCCAGGCGCTCACAATCAAACGGCGCGAAGTAGGATTGTTCCGGATATCAGCTATCAGCTGGCTGATTTGGTCGATATGCCGACCATCGGGGGTAGGCCACGAACGCCATTGATAACCGTAAATATGGCCCAGATTGCCATCAGCATCGGCCCATTCATCCCATATCCGAACACCATTATCTTTTAAATATTTGATATTGGTATCGCCGGCCAAAAACCAAAGCAATTCATGGATAATCGATTTCAGGTGAAGTTTTTTGGTGGTCAACACCGGGAAACCCGTTTCGAGATTAAACCGCATTTGATGCCCGAATACACTGATGGTACCGGTACCGGTGCGGTCAGCACGTTGCTCACCGTTATCGAGCACATGTTGCAATAAATCGAGATATTGTTTCATATAAAAGTCAAATTAAAAAAGGGGATTGCCTTATCCCAAAATGGCGCCAATAATGGTGGCCGACATCAGCGAAGCTATCGAACCGGCCAGCAATGCCCGCAAACCAAACTGCGACAGCCATACCCGCCGCGAAGGAGCCAGCGAGCCGATGCCGCCAATCTGAATACCGATCGAACTAAAATTGGCAAAACCGCAAAGCATATAGGTAGCCATAATCACCGACTTCATCTCGGCAAAAGCACCTGCTGCTTTAAGCGATGCAAGACTTGAATAGCCAATAAATTCATTGATAATTACCTTCTCGCCCATCAAACGGCCAACCAGCGTGATATCTTCCTTGCATACGCCAATGAGCCACATCAGCGGCGAGAAAAGATAACCCAGAATAAATTTTAGATTGAAACCTGTATACTGACCATCGGTAATGGCTGTAACCCACCTGTTCAGACCCGTATAGCGGCCGACAAATCCATCGAGAATATAGTTGATGAATGCCATAAAAGCAATAAATACCAACAACATACCGGCAACATTTACTGCCAGCTTAATCCCTTGTGTCGTTCCGTTCGAAATCGCATCCAGAATATTTTCACCCACCTTCTCTTTGGTGATCTCAACATTCGATTCGATTCGCTCAGTCTGCGGGACTAAAATCTTGGCAATGACTACGGCCCCGGGTGCGGCCATTACCGAGGCCGAAAGCAGGTGTTTGGCAAAGAGAAGCCGCTGTGCGGGATCTCCACCTCCCAGAAAATCGATATAGGCAGCCAATACGCCGCCGGCCAGCGTGGCCATCCCGCCGGTCATCACCAGAAAGACTTCCGAACGGTTCATCTTTTCGAGGTATTCTTTTATCATCAGCGGCGCTTCGGTTTGTCCCAGGAAAATATTTCCGGCTACCGACAGACTTTCGGCACCCGATATGCGCAACGCTTTGGTCAGCAACCAGGCCAGACCATACACCACCTTCTGAATAATGCCCAGGTAGAAGAGCAGACTGGTCAGTGCCGAAAAGAATATGATGGTAGGAAGAATCTGAAATGCGAATATATATCCAATCGATTGGGTATTCATCAGCCCGCCCAACAGGAAGTTACTGCCATCGCGGGTAAAATCGAGAATCTTCACAAATACCTTTCCAAAGAATTCGAAAAATCCCTGTATAAACGGGACATATAGCACCCCAACGGCCAGCGTCACCTGAATCAGTAACCCTATTCCTACTCCACGCCAGTCGATAGCCCTACGGTTCTGACTGAAAATCCATCCAATAAAAAGCAGTGTTATCATTCCCACCAGGCCACGAAAAAAGGAGGCGAAGCTAAGATTGGTTTCAATATTGGCTTCCAGTGCGTGTGAGGGCTGGGCTACCGCAACTACAGCATGACCGAGCGAATCAGCCGCCTGTGCCCATCCGCCCGATGGTATCAGAAGCATCAGCAGCGCCGCTATCCCGAAAGAAACTTTTTTCATGAAAAATATTATTTGGTGCTTTTTCTTTTGTTGATCTCGTCCCTGATTTCCGATGCCCGTTCATAATCTTCGTCGTGAATGGCCCCATCGAGTAGCGATGTAAGCTCCTCTGTCGAAAAGTCGGCATAATTGTGTTTTGCATCGCTCAAGGGTTCGTCGTCGGCATCGTGCCCGTCGTGCTCTTCGGCTTCATCCAACTCCAGAATTATCCCGGCTTTGTCCATAATTTCGGCTGTGGTGTAAACCGGGCATTCGAAACGCAGGGCCAGCGCGATGGCATCAGAGGTTCGGGAATCGACCCGAATCGTTTGATTTTCCTGCCTTAACGTAATCTCAGCATAAAAAATCCCCTCTTCCAGCTTATGAATAAAGACTTCGGTAATTTCGATACTGAACGCTAAAGCTATATTCAGAAAGAGATCGTGGGTGAGCGGTCGCGGAGGCTTAAGCCCTTCGAGCTGAATGGCAATGGCTTGCGCCTCAACAGCACCAATAATAATAGGAATCCTGCGGGTTCCTTCAGCTTCGGAAAGCACAAGGGCATAAGCACCCGATTGAGCCTGACTGTATGACAACCCGAGAATGTTGAGTTTCACTTTTTTCATTCAGAAGAATGGATTTTTGATAAGTGAACAAATATAAAAAATTGTTTTGCTGCTGAAACTGAAAATAGTAAGTTTTGACCACCAACAGCACGATTTCTTACCCGTTGGCCGTGAACCTGCTCCCCGCGTGATAGGTCGATCGGCTATTCCCTTCTTCCAAAATCGGCTCCTGAAAACCATTTGGCATTTGCTGAGGTTCAGCAAGGGCAATTTAAAACCATTTGGCATTTGCTGAGGTTCAGCAAGGGCAATTTAAAACCATTTGGCGGTTGCTCAACTTGAGAATCTGCTCATGAAAACCATTTGGCGGTTTCCCGTTTCCGGGAAAGGGCACTTCATTGGCTATTGACCCGGTTTGACTCCGAATATCATCGAAACGAACCCAATTTAAGCGATGGGTACAAACAAAAAAGGTTGCCGATAGCAGCAACCTTCTTTATCTTTTATGGGTAAAATCCTATTGCAAACCGCGATTTTTCAACAGCGGGGCAATTTCGGGTTCCTTACCGCGAAATTTGGTATAGATGGCCATACCTTCGTCGGTTCCACAGTTGGTCAGCAAATCGCGAAAGCGGGCTGCCAGCTCGGGGTTGAAAAGATCGCCACTCTCTTTGAAGGCATTGAACGCATCCGAGTCGAGCACTTCTGCCCAGATATAGACATAATAACCAGCCGAATAGCCTCCGCTGAAACTATGCTGAAAATAGGGACTGCGATAGCGCGGAATAATTTCGTCGATGAGCCCGACTTTATCCATCGATGCTTTTTCGAATGCGCGGACATCGTCGACTACCGGGTTGGCTGGTGTATGCCAGTCCATATCGAGCAGCGATGCCGCCAAATATTCAACCGTTTCGAAACCCTGGTTAAACTGACGGCTCTTTTCAATCTTGGCAATCAATTCATCGGGGATGGCCTCGCCTGTTTTGTAATGTTTGGCATATACCTTCATTACTTCGGCTTCGGCAGCCCAATGTTCCATCACCTGCGAGGGCAACTCAACAAAGTCGCGTTGCACATTGCCCGAAGTACGGTCGTAGGGGCCATCGGCAAAAATACGGTGCAGGGCATGGCCAAACTCGTGAAAGAGTGTCGTGGTTTCGTCGAAACTGAGCAATGCCGGGGTCTCGCCTGTTGGACGGGTAAAATTCATGACCATCGAAACAATCGGGTCGGCTTTTACACCATCGCGATACTGACGACCACGGTATGTGGTACACCAGGCACCAACCCTTTTGCCATCGCGCGGATGGAAATCCATCATCAGCACGGCCAGGTGTGAGCCATCTTTGTCTTTTACTTCGTAAGCTACCGTCTCGGGATGATAAACCGGAATATCCGTTCTCTTTTCGAAAGTGATGCCATACAGCTTATTGGCTACATAAAAAATACCATTCACCACATTGTCGAGCGCAAAATAGGGTTTCACTTCGGCTTCATCGAGATTGTATTTTTCTTTTCTCACCTTCTCGGCGTAATACCACCAATCCCACGACTGTAACTTGAATTTACCGCCCTCTTTGTCGATAATCTTCTGCATATCGTCGCGTTCAAGCTTGGCTTTGGCAATGGCTGGCACCCAAAGTTTATTCAGAAACTCGTAAACAGCCGCCGGGGTTTTGGCCATATTATCATCGATAACAAAAGAGGCAAAATTGTCGAAACCCATCATTTTAGCTCTCTCGTCGCGCAACAGGACAATCTTTTTAATCAACTCCTTATTGTCGGCACTGTTATCGTTGTCGCAGCGCATAAAGTAACCGCGGTACAATTTTTCGCGAAGGTCACGGTTTTCGGCATACTGCAGGAAAGGAAGCAGGCTGGGTTTCTGAAGCGTAAACACCCATTTGCCCTCCATGCTGTCTTTCTTCGCCTGAATAGCCGCGGCACTAACCACGTCAGCAGGCAAGCCGGCCAGGTCTTTCTCGTTGTCGACCACCAACTTAAAATTCTTGTTGGTTTCGGCCAGCAGGTTTTCACCGAACTGAAGCGTCAGTTTCGACATCTCTTCGTTGATGGCTTTCAATCGTTCCTGCTTCTCGGGGGCAAGATTGGCCCCGCTGCGCTCAAAATCTTTGTAAATTTTTTCGGTAACCCGAAGCTGTTCGGCATTCAATCCCAATTCATTGCGTTTCTCGTAAACCGCTTTGATACGTTTGAAAAGTTCGGGATTCAAGGCAATATTGTCACGGTGGCGGGTCATTAGGGGCGAAATCTGGCGGGCCAGTTTCTGCATCTCGTCTGAAGTATTGGCCGAATTAAGATTCGAGAAAACCCTCGAAACTTTCGATAGTTGATCGCCTGAAATATCGTACGCCAGAATGGTATTGTTGAAGTCAGGGGCCTCCTGATTCTTGATAATGGCATCAATTTCAGCATTATTCTGTTTCATTCCCTCTTCGATGGCCGGAAGAAAGTGTTCGAGCTTAATTTGGTCGAACGGTGGCACCTCGAATGGCGTTTCATATTTCTTCAGGAACGGGTTGTCGCTGACGACTACCTTATTCCCGCTTTGGCAAGCCCCGAGCGCAATGCCTGCAGCAATCAATAGCGTTGTTGTTTTTTTCATTATGACACTGTTATGTAAAATTTGGGTGAAAAGATAGCAAAAAAAGCAGACCGCAAAAAAGAGAAATTACAGCTGTTCGAAACCCGGAACGTACGTGGCACTATTGATTCGATGGTTTATTCCGCAAAGCCATCGACAACGTGTGCTCAACCAGCTCTTTCCCACCAGCCAGACCATGACCCGGAACAACGAACTTCGCCTCCGGATAGCGTTCCTTTACCCGCTGAATCGTAGCCGGATAAACGCTTAAATCGCCATCGGCCGTATTGCCCAGCGTGGCCGAAGCCACCTCTTTGACCATACAGCCGGCAAACAATATCTTCTCAGCCGGAATCCAAACGACAATATTGTCAATCGCATGGGCTGCACCGGGATAAAAACATTCCACCTTTTTGTCGTTCAGCCAAAGGGTCAGCGAGTCGTTGAAAGCCGTCTCTGGCAACGGCAAATTTTCCTTGCTCAAAATATCGATCGTTTTTTGGTTGGCATAGGTGGGAATACCGCACTTTTTCAGAAAAGCCAATCCTCCTGTACAGTCGCTGTGCCAGTGGTTAGGCACAAAACCAACGATTTGTAACTTCATCTCTTTGCCCAGCCATTCCACAAGGGTTTGGGTCATCGCTTCGGTCATAGGAGTATCGAACAGAAAAGCTTTCCCGTTATCGATATAAACCACTCCGTTCGAACCTACCCTGCCGTACGAAGGAAGCGAATGATAAGAGACATGGATAAAACAATTCTCCGTGATTGGGATAAGTTCGATATCGGGAGATATGGTTATTTTTTCACCTTGCGCCATAAGCAGCAGCGGCCAGGACAAAATAAGAAGGAGGAAAAATCGTTTCATGCTTGTATGAATACTTGAATAATTTTACAACCGGGAAGGGTATCGAGTGCCACGCTATTTTTGCAAATATCCTCAACAAATCATTGATCTCAAAAAAAAATCTCCCCTCAATTTTCAATAAAAAATGCCCTTCCCCTGATGGGAAAAGGCATTGCTATGAGAATAAACTAATTCGAATTATCCCTGATAGGCATTGATACCGGCTGTAACCGCAGCACGATCGACCTTTTTGACCAATCCTTGCAATACCTGCCCCGGGCCCACTTCAGTAAACGAAGTACAACCGTCGGCAAGCATATTTTTCACGGTTTGTGTCCAGCGAACAGGAGCGGTCAACTGGGCAATCAGGTTTTCCTTAATGGTTGCAGGATCAGCCACCGGCAACGCATTTACATTCTGATACACCGGACAACTTGGTGGGTTAAAAGCGGTAGCATTGATGGCTTCGGCCAGTTCTGCACGGGCAGGCTCCATCAGCGGTGAGTGGAAAGCACCGCCAACCATTAGTTTCAAGGCACGTTTGGCTCCCAGTTCGGTCAGTTTGGCGCAGGCTAAATCGACTCCCTTCATCGAACCTGAAATAACCAATTGTCCGGGGCAGTTATAGTTGGCCGGAACGACTACTTCGTCAATTTCGGCACAAGCTTTTTCAACCACTTCGTCGTCGAGGCCAACGATAGCAGCCATTGTCGACGGTTCGGCCTCGCAAGCTTTTTGCATGGCCATCGCTCTCTTCGATACCAGTACAAGGCCATCTTCGAACGAGAGGGCGCCATTGGCCACCAGGGCCGAGAATTCGCCCAACGAATGACCGGCAACCATTTCGGGCTGAAAACTGGCCCCCAATGTTTTGGCCAGAATCACCGAATGGAGGAAGATAGCCGGCTGCGTAACTTTTGTCTGCTTAAGGTCTTCGTCTGTTCCGCTGAACATCAGATCCGTAATGCGAAACCCGAGAATTTCATTGGCTTTCTCGAAGAGTTCTTTGGCCAACGGAGAGTTGTCGTAAAGGTCTTTGCCCATTCCTACAAACTGAGCTCCCTGGCCCGGAAATACATAAGCTTTCATATCAATCAAATTTTGTTTTCAATTGTGGCACTGCGCTGCTTTGAGTTGAAGCTCACAGCCATCGCATAGCTGTTTGTTGTTCTTTTTCGGGTGCAAATATAATAATTGTCGGGCTGATACAGGCGAACCGCTTCATCAGCCACCCATAGGAGTGGCCAACATCGGCAACAACACTGTTTTTTAGGATAAATCAGAACTGATCAACCGGATAAACTCTTCGCGGGTCGCTACCTTCTCGAAAGCACCGGTAAAATCGGAAGTGGTGGTTACCGAATTCTGTTTTTCGATACCCCGCATCGTCATGCACATGTGTTTGGCTTCAATAACAACGGCCACGCCCAGCGGCGACAAAGTATTTTGGATGGCTTCCTTGATTTGGGTAGTGAGCCGTTCCTGTACCTGCAACCGGCGCGAATAGGCCTCCACCACGCGGGCAATCTTGCTCAAACCGGTGATATAACCATTCGGAATATACGCAACATGTGCTTTGCCAAAGAAGGGCAACATATGATGTTCGCACATCGAATATATTTCAATGTCTTTCACAATCACCATCTGACGGTAATCTTCCTTGAACATGGCCGAACGTAGAATCTGCTCCGGATCCATATTGTAGCCCTGAAGCAAAAACTGCATTGCCTTGGCTACCCTGGCCGGTGTTTTTACCAATCCCTCCCGTTCGGGATCTTCGCCCAACAGTTCAATGATTTGACGATAGTGTCCGGCCAGCTTAGCCATGTTTTCATCGTGGTAATGCTCCACTTTGCTGTAACCTTCGTTGTCTTTTTTGTTGAATGAGAACTTCACCTTATTCTGATTGAAATTTTCGACAAACTAACAAACCATTTGCGTTTCTGACAAATGTCGGCAAAGAAACTTCGCCAAAAACCTCGGTTTAATTTAAACCAAGTACAAATTAACAACTTTTTTTAACTTTTTTCGAAAAATCGAGTATGAATGTATTAAACCTGCGTTTTACTAACAATGGGTTATTGTACTTTTGTTCACTACAGCAAAATCATCAAACAGTGGGACAATGAAGATACTTTTTGTAGGTGCGACATGCTTTGAACTGTACCAGTTTTTCGAAAACATGAAGGAGGTCGAAAGCCACGACCCCCACATTTTTTGTTACCAATGGTACGACCTGGAGATAGATTTAATTATCCCCGGGATTGGAATGACTTTTACCACCTACAAACTGACAAGGGCCCTTGCGCTGAAGAAATACGATCTGGTCATCAATGCCGGTATTGCCGGTAGTTTCCGCGACGAACTTTCGATTGGGAGCGTAGTAAATGTCACCACCGAACAAATCAGCGATTTGGGAATCGAACAGTGCAATTGTGTTGTTTCGTTGTTTGAATCCGGATTTATGGAACCCAACGAATTTCCGTTTCATCAGGGGAAACTGTTGAACCCGCACCAATTTTGCGAGCTCGATTTGCCCTGTGTTACTGCCGTTTCAGGCAATATTAGCCATGGAAACCCCGAGAGCATCGCTCGTATCGTCAACGATTTCGACCCTGATATCGAGTCGATGGAAGGTGCTGCACTTTTTTATGTCTGCCTGCACGAACAAATCCCCTTTCTCGAAATCAGGGCCATTTCCAACTACGTCGAACTACGCGATCCCACCAAATGGGATATCCCGCTGGCTATCGAAAACCTTACCGACGAACTGTTCCGGTTCCTGCGTAAGTTTGCCAAAATCAAACAGATCTCCTGACCGTACAAAAAAGTTCCGAAAAGATGAGACTCACACTCGGTTTTTCCACCTGCCCGAACGATACCTTTATTTTCGATGCCATGGTACATCAACGTATCGACACCGAAAACCTGCAGTTCGATCTGATAATGACCGATGTTGAAGAGCTGAACAGAATGGCTTTTGCCGGCGAAATCGATATTACAAAACTGAGTTACCATGCTTTTGTTTATGCTGCCGGGCAATACCAGTTGCTGCACGCGGGAAGTGCTTTAGGTTACAAAAACGGGCCTATGCTGATTAGCAAACACAAAATCTACCCCGATGAGGTGAACGATTTGCGAATTGCCATACCCGGAAAAAATACAACGGCCAATCTGCTGCTCTCAATTGCCTATCCGTATGTCAAAGAGCGGAAAGAATATCTTTTTTCTGATATCGAAGAGGTCCTCCTTTCGGGCGAAATGGATGCCGGACTGATTATCCACGAGAACCGCTTTACCTATCAGGCCAAAGGGCTGACAAAGATTGTCGATCTGGGTGAGTTTTGGGAAAACCTTACCGGCAAACCCATTCCGCTGGGCGGTATAGCCGTGAACCGCAAACTGCCCGAAGCTCTCCGTCAGTCGGTTGACAGGGTAATGCGCCGAAGTGTGGAATATGCTTTTGCCAATCCCAACACCTCCTATCCATTTGTAAAGCAATATGCCCAGGAGATGGACGAAACGGTTATGCGAAGCCATATCGAATTATATGTCAATGATTTTACCCGCGATTTAGGCAACGAAGGGCGTAGTGCCATCGAAACGCTTTACGCTGAAGCAGCGCAACGAGGGGTCATTCCAACAATCGGTGATGATATTTTTGTCAAGCGCTAACGGCCTGTTTTCAGTCCAAAATCATTATCAAAACCCAATTTACCACTCTTCCCGCGACGGATTAAATCCCCCATCTGCCTATCGGTGATTTTCTTCCCTTCAAACTCGAATGGAAGACGAAATGCACAGCCATTGCGGAAATTGCTACAGCCCCAGGCGCTCTTGCCCTTCAGAATAGTACCTTCAGTGCATCGTGGACAACGCAACGGCCCCTTTTCGCGCTCTTCCAACTGTAGCTGAAAAGTTTCATCGAGTAAAATGATGCCGTCGCGCTTGCCACTTTCGGTTTCAAATCCTTTTATTTCACCCGTTTTCTTACTGCTACACAACGATTTAATCTGTGCTTCGGTGAGTTTCTTCCCCATAAAGACAAAGGGAAGCCGGAAGTTACAACCTTCGCGGTAGCCACTACAGCCCCAGGCTGTTTTACCTTGCATCATCACCCCGTTGCCACACTTCGGACAGACCATTTTTTGATTTGCTTCTTCACGTTTTCGCCCGTT
The DNA here is from genome assembly GCA_964404205.1 of uncultured Prolixibacteraceae bacterium. Lineage (GTDB taxonomy): Bacteria > Bacteroidota > Bacteroidia > Bacteroidales > Prolixibacteraceae > CAZWBR01. Next base: position 16,341 of record CAYOJD010000020.1, on the reverse strand, counting down.
CGCCTTGTCAACCTGCTGCCCCTTCGGCATTCCGTTCTCACTCCCCTTCGCCTTTTCGTCTTCCATCACCGTAATCACTTTACGGGGCGAACGTTTCACCTGCTCGACCACTTCGGCTACCATCGTTTTCAACTCTTTCATAAACTCCGACACATCGTAACTCCCGGCCTCTATCTGACGAAGCTTCTTCTCCCAGATACCGGTCAGCTCGGCCGACTTAAGCAACTCATTCTCTATCGATTCAATCAGTTCTATTCCGGTGGCTGTGGCTACAATATTTTTCTTGTTCCTGACAATGTATTTGCGCCGAAAGAGTGTTTCGATAATATTGGCTCTGGTCGATGGACGTCCGATGCCATTCTCCTTCATCAACTGGCGCAACTCTTCATCCTCAACATTCTTGCCCGAAGTTTCCATCGCCCTGAGCAAGGTGGCTTCGGTATAAAACTTGGGAGGCTGGGTCATCTTTTCGGCCAGTTCGGGTTGATGGGGTCCATGTTCCCCTTTTTCGAAAACAGGCAAAATATGCTCTTCATTAATTGTATCGGCTGTTGTACGGCCCGAATCGTCGGCATACACCGCCCGCCAGCCAGGTTCGAGAATCTGTTTCCCGGTCGCTTTGAAACCAATGCCATTGGTCTCGCCCACCACAGTCGTATTGGCGATTTTGCAGTCAGGATAGAAAACAGAGATAAACCGTCGGGCCACCATATCGTACACCTTTCGCTCGTCGGGGTTGAGCCCCGAAGGGGTAATCCCGGTAGGAATAATGGCATGGTGATCGGTAATCTTACTGTCGTCGAATATCTTGGACGATTTCCGGATCTTCTCTTTCAGCAACGGCGCAGTAAGTTTTTCGTACGACGACAGTTTGCCTAAAATCTCCGGGACCTTTTTATAGATATCGTCCGAAAGATAGGTGGTGTCTACACGCGGATAGGTGGTAAGTTTCTTCTCGTAAAGGCTCTGGATATATTTCAGTGTCTCCTCGGCCGTGAAGCCATGTTTCCGGTTGCACTCTACCTGAAGCGAGGTGAGGTCGAAAAGCCTGGGCGAAGTTTCTGTGCCGGCCTTTTTTTCGTACGATACAATGGTAAAGGGGTGTCCGGTAATGGTGTCAAGTATTTTTGCCGCCTCTTCCTTTTGCTGAAAGCGCCCCTCGGCGGCCGAGAAAAGCGTGTCGCGGTAGCGGGTCTTTAACTCCCAGTAAGGTTCAGGCTTAAAGTTATCGATTTCCAATTGCCGTTTCACAATCAGCGAAAGGGTGGGAGTCTGCACCCGGCCAATGGAAAGCACCTGTTTGTTCTGCCCATATTTCAAGGTGTAGAGCCGTGTCGCATTCATCCCCAGGAGCCAGTCGCCAATGGCTCGGGCACTTCCGGCAGCATACAGTTTTTCGAACTCGGCACCATCGCGCAGTTGCGCAAAACCCTCTTTGATGGCCTCTTCGGTAAGCGACGAAATCCAGAGCCGTTTCATCGGTTTGTTGTATCCGGCTTTGGCCAGCACCCACCGCTGAATCAATTCACCCTCTTGCCCGGCATCGCCACAGTTGATGACCCACTCGGCCTCTCCCACCAGCTTTTCAATAACGGCAAACTGCTTTTTCACCCCGGCATCGTCGATAAGCTTAATGCCAAACTTGTCGGGCAGCATGGGCAGCATGGCCATGTTCCACTGCTTCCAGCGATCGGTATAATCGTGAGGCTCTTTCAGGGTACACAGGTGGCCAAAAGTCCAGGTAACCTGAAAACCATTGCCCTCGTAATAGCCATCGCGACGGCTGCTGGCTCCGATAATCTGGGCTATCTCTTTGGCTACACTGGGTTTTTCGGCAATACAAACTTTCACAGGTCAATCGATTTTTGGGTAGCCAAAAGTAAGCTATTTTGGACGAATAAAAAGTTTTCCTCCTTTCACCCAACGTTTATCACTCCTTTGATTTTTCATTTTCACCGATAATTTTGTTTGTCAACTTCTTAAAAAAGGATAAGCTATCTGTCAAAAATTCAGCAATATTGCACCTTCCAATTCTCCAAACGTACATTCAACCCTGCATTCATCAACATTTTGTCCATCTGTATCGGTTAAATTTTGGTAAATTCGCCATCTGTCAAACCAGATTTCATTCAAACGATTACATCCACGAAACAAACCATGTAAAAAGAGTCTAACGTATCAGGATGCTTAAACCGGTAAGTTTCGTGTGGCTATTTACAAGCAAAACAACAAACAGATGAAAACAACTAAGCTATTTTTTGTCTTAATGCTCTTTTCATTTCAGCTTTTCGCTCAAAAAAGTGAAATGAAATATCTTTTTCAGGATCCCGACTTGCCGTTGGAACAACGGGTTGAAGACCTGGTATCGCGGCTAACACTGAAAGAAAAAATCGGACAACTGGTATTTACTGCCCCGGCCATCGACAGGCTCGGAATTCCGGCCTACAACTGGTGGAACGAAAGCCTTCACGGGGTGGCCCGTGCCGGCTATGCCACTGTTTTTCCACAGTCGATAACCATTGCCGGCTCGTGGGACAAGGCATTGATGCTCGATGTGGCAACTGTCATCTCTGACGAAGCCCGTGCCAAGTACAACCATTGGATTAGCCGCGACAAACATGGCATCTACCAGGGATTGACTTTCTGGTCGCCCAATATCAACATCTTCCGCGACCCGCGTTGGGGGCGTGGACACGAAACTTACGGCGAAGACCCCTACCTCACCGGACAGATGGGGGCCCAATATGTACGTGGACTACAGGGCAATGACCCCAATTATTTGAAAGTGGTAGCCACTGCCAAACATTATGCTGTCCATTCGGGGCCTGAACCACTCCGCCACTCTTTCGATGCCGATGTAAGCGACCGCGACCTGAGAGAAACCTATCTCCCTGCATTCAAAACATTGGTCAAAGATGCCCACGTCTATTCGGTGATGGGTGCTTACAACCTATTCAGAGGATTGCCTTGCTGTGCCAATCCCTACCTCTACTCTATCCTTCGCGACGAGTGGGGTTTCAATGGCTACATCGTTTCAGACTGCTGGGCCGTTGGCGACTTTTTCACCTTCCAGAAAACGGCCAAAGATGCTGCTGAAGCCTCTGCCATGGCCGTTCGCGCCGGCACCAATCTCGAATGCGGCAATGCCTATCCGCACCTGATGGAGGCTGTTGAACGCGGACTTATCACCGAAAAAGAGATTGATGCCTCGGTAGCCAAAATCTTCGAAGCCCGTTTCAAGTTGGGGATGTTCGACCCTGCCGACCGTGTACCGTTCAACCAAATACCGTTCAGCGTGAATGGCTCTGACGAACACAACCGGTTGGCTCGCGTAGCGGCACAAAAAAGCATTGTCCTGTTGAAAAATCAAAACAATGCCCTTCCGCTGAGCAAAAACCTGAAAAAGATTGCCGTAATTGGGCCGAATGCCGACAACTGGGAAGCCTTAATTGGCAATTACAACGGTATCCCTCAAAATCCGGTTACCGTTTTGAACGGGATAAAAGCCAAAGTCGAACCCGAAACAGAAATAGGCTATGCCGAAGGCTGCGATTTGGCTGACGGAATCCATAACCTCACCCCAATCCCATCGCGCTATTTGCAAACCGAAGATGGCCGGCAAGGTATTACCGGTGAATATTTCGATAACGCCAAACTGGAAGGCAACCCGGTTTTTACCCAAATTGACGATCAAATCAATTTTTACTGGGAATCAGGGTCCCCCTCTCCGAAACTGCCCGATGACAACTTCTCTATCCGATGGACAGGCTACATTGTGCCACCAACTACAGGAACTTATCATATAGGCAGTTGGGCCATGCCCACCATTTCGGTTTCGCTCGACGGCGAAAAGATACTTTTTGCCAATAACGAACATCATGCCTTTCACAGCGAAAAAAGCGTGGAACTGGAAGCCGGCAAACGCTACAAAATTGTTTACGAATATAAAAACTGGACCGGTGATGCCGATGCCAAACTGCTTTGGGCCACCCCCAAACCGCGCATGACCGAAGAGGCTGTTGCTTTGGCCAGTCAGGCCGATGCCGTCATTCTGGTATTAGGCCTCTCGCAAAGGCTCGAAGGCGAAGAGATGCCCATTAAAGTCGATGGTTTTTCAGGCGGCGACCGTACCCACCTGAACCTTCCCAAAACACAGGAAGCATTAATGGAAGCTATCAAACAAACAGGCAAGCCGATGGTTGTCGTATTGCTGAATGGCTCGGCCCTCTCGGTCAATTATGCCGCCGAAAATGCCAGCGCCATCCTGACTGCCGGATATGCGGGTCAGCAGGGAGGCAATGCAGTGGCCGATGTACTCTTTGGCGACTATAATCCCGCCGGCCGTCTGCCCGTTACCTACTACCAATCGGTCGACCAGTTGCCACCTTTCGAAAACTACGATATGGCTGGCCGTACCTATCGCTATTTCGACGGAGAACCGCTCTATCCCTTTGGCTTTGGATTGAGCTACACCTCCTTTGCCTATTCCGAACTGAAACTTCCGGCCAAAACCGTTGCCGGAGAGAAGGTTTCCGTTTCGGTAAAAGTGACCAATACCGGCAAAGTAGCCGGCGACGAAGTGGTGCAACTCTATGTCTCCGATCTGAAAGCCTCTACCCCACGCCCTATCCGTCAGTTGGAAGGTTACGAGCGCATCCGCCTCAACCCGGGCGAAAGCAAAGTAGTCCGTTTTGAGTTGACCCCCGAACAACTGTCGCTGATCAACAAACAAAACCTGCGTGTTGTCGAACCTGGCGATTTTACCATTGCCGTTGGGGGAAAACAACCCGGCTTCACCGGCCGCGCCGATGCAGCTACCACAGGCGTCGTTACGGGCAAACTGACCGTCACCGGAAAAACAGTGAAACTCAATTTATAATACGATAAAAGCACTTATCTGTTAAAACGGGACTTTGCATCATGCAGGGTCCCGTTTTGTCAAATTCCGGATTATCACAATCAGGGACACTGAAAAATAGGGGAAACGGCAAAGAAGCCACTTTATCGTGGTTAATTTTGTGTGGTTCTTATCCTGCAACGGCTTGCCGAAACCGATTTTGCTTAATTTTGCTTTCCTGAAATGGGAAAAATAAAAGAGATATACCGCGAGAATATTTACGGAGTGATGGCCACCCTGGCCTTCCATATCATTATCCTGGTGGTACTGATGATGGGACGGATGCAAACCGGCATTGCCTTTCCCGAAGACGATATCCTGATAGATTTTAATGCCGAAGAGATTCAATTACCCGAACCGGAACGACAACCCGAACGGGCACAGCCCATGTTGCCCGGCAGCGATGCCCCGCGCGAAAGGGCATCGAACCGCGCCTCGAACGAAATGGCCCGCGAAGCCACCAGTAATGTGCGCGACCCCTTTTTCGATAAAGCTTACCGCGACGAAGTGGCAGCAGCCAAAGCACTCTCGAACGATGTCAACCGCAACCTGGCACAAAAAATACCTGAAATTGGCGATGTGGCCATGCCCGAGTCGAATACCGAAGGGATGACCAAAGAGGAGGCGATGAAAGCGCAGTTCAAAGGAAAATCGAATATCCGCTACTGGCTCGAAAACCGGTTCCATGTCAGATTGCCCATTCCGGTCTATTTGGCACAGGGCGGCGGCGAAGTGGTGGTCGACATCATTGTGAACCGCGACGGGAAAGTAATTAGCGCCACGCCACGCCAAAACCCAAAAATCAGCGATCTTACCATTCTGGCCTATGCACAACAGGCCGCCGAAAAGACACGTTTTAACGCAGAACCATCGGCCCCGGACAAACAAAAAGGGACAATCACCTACGTGTTTGTCCCTCAATGATAGTCTTCGGCTGTTATCTTTCAAAAACTGTAGGCCAGGCCTATCCCAAGCAACTGTTTTAACTGTGTCTTTGGCCCATGCGTAACCCCTTCGCTGTCCACAAACTTAACATCATTGTCGTAACGAAGCGTAGCCCCCAAATTGGCCGACAGATATTTATTGATTTTCATATTAAACCGCGCATCCCAGTTCACATCAATATTCAGCGGGGAGTCGGTATAGCTCGAAAACAGTTCAAGCTTGGTTTCAAAATCAACATTGGTAATCAGCGACTTCTTCAAATAGGCAAACTTAGCGAGAGCACCCATCTCTGCCCGAAATTTATCTCCCGGTTCAACGCCAAAAGTACCCTGCGACGAAAGGTAATCATCGAGCACAAAGGTAAACTTCGAACCTAACGGAGAAAGGAACAGGGATAAATTCTCGTTGGGTTTGTAGTCGAAACCCAATGCAAGATTCATATAGCCCGGAGCCATTATTTTCGAAATGTATTCGTCGGTATTGGGGTAATTGTATCCTTTATCGAACTGGGTCTTAAAGTCGTATAGAAATGAAAAGAACCATTTTTTACCTATATCATAGCCATATTTCGATGTAAAGTTCAGTTTATCCACACTTTTCCTCAACCCCTGGCTCTCGTTTTTGACCAACCCATACTCGACAGCCAAACTGTTGTCCCAGTAATGTTTGCTCTTTTTCATATTGGCATTCAACCCAAAGAGGAAAGTGCCCGAAACGGAGCCATCGCCCCCTTCAGCCCAATTGGTCAACGAAACCTGCGAAAAACTGAGCGCTCCGTTCCCGCTTATTTTCCAGGTTTTCACGGTGTCGGCCCCCTCCTGCGAAAAGACAGGCAAAGCCGTCGCCATCAACATCAAAAGCAAAAAGTACCGGTTTTGGTTTTTCTTTTTCATCATCATTCCATTTTAGTTATCCGCTAAAGAAATTTGCAAGCTGCAATTTTATACCATGTACAACAAATCAGCCGGCCGGTTGGTTGAAATACAATCCCATTTTTTAAAAAATATCTGATACATACATATTTCGAACCTTATTTTCGCTCAAAGCAGACTCCCGAGGGCAAATCAACAGACAGAAATGAGTGTCAGCTATTGTTAACTTTATACCTTTGAAGTTCGTTTAAAAAAGCAAAAACGATATGGAAATCGCCAAGAAATATCTGTTCGAATTTCTCTACCTCTTCAACGAGATGGCTATCTATCTGCTGATTGGCTTTCTTTTTGCCGGAATTCTGCATGTGTTCATTCGAAAAGAGAGGGTAGCCAAATATCTGGGGCGTAACGATTTTGGCTCGGTCATCAACGCTTCGCTGCTGGGCGTTCCGCTCCCGCTCTGCTCGTGCGGCGTTATCCCGGCAGGACTTTCGTTCCTGAAAAACGGCGCATCGAAAGGGGCAACAGTATCTTTTCTGATTTCAACCCCCCAAACCGGTATCGATTCGATAATGGTTACCTGGTCGATGCTGGGGTTACCAATGGCCGTTATCCGCCCGATTGTAGCTTTTGTCACCGGACTGGCCGGAGGAATAGTTACCAACAAACTGGCCAACGACGATACCCATTCCGATACAATAACGTCGCAGGAAAAACCAATTCCCGAAACCTTTGGAGCAAAGGTCCGCGAAGCGCTGCGCTACGGATTTGTTGAATTTCTGCAAGATATCTCCAAATGGCTGCTCATCGGACTGGCAGCAGCGGCACTCCTGTCGCTATTGATACCCGACGATTTTTTCACTTCCCATCTGAATAATCCGTTGCTCAATATGTTTCTGGTGCTGGCCGCCGCCGTGCCACTCTACATCTGCGCCACCGGCTCGGTGCCTATTGCCGCCGTGCTGATGATGAAAGGGCTATCGCCCGGCGCCGCGTTGGTCTTTTTGATGGCCGGCCCTGCTACCAATATCGCCACCATTGCCGTACTGGGCAAAACATTGGGCAAAAAAGCCACCATTGTTTATCTGGGTACGATAATTGGAGGCGCCATCCTTTCGGGGCTGGCTATCGATGCCTTTATGCCTGCAAGCTGGTTTATGGGCATGATGGACCATTCGGCCCACCGGCATGGTGAAGAGGGCAACCGGCTGATGATTGGCGCATCAATACTGCTGGCAATATTGCTGTTGAACGGATTGTATATTAGCTATCAGGCAAAAAAGAGAGAACAAAAACGAACTTTAAATACCCATCAAATGACAATTAAAACTTTTGTGGTCGAAGGAATGACCTGTAAAAACTGTAAGGCCCATGTCGAAAAAGATATCAAAAACCTTGCGGGAATCGACGATGCAATAGCCGATTTGGCTACCGGCGAAGTAAACGTATCGGGCAATGGCATCGATATCGAAAAAGTAAAACTGGCTGTTGAGCAGGGCGGCTATATCTTTAAAGGCGAAAAATAATTTCTGATCCACCCCCCCTGACAATATTGCTGCTGAAAAAGAAAAAAACTGACAATAATTCCTAATTATCAGTCAATTACTGACAATTATTCCATTTTAGGCTTTTGGCAGATGTTTTGAACTGTTGCTTCCCGTCGGGGATAACCGGCGAAACGTGAGAATTTAAAACATCGAAATATGAATCTGAACAATTTTACCATCAAGGCACAGGAGGCTGTACAGCAGGCTGTGCAACTGGCTCAGGCCAACCAGCAGCAAGCCATCGAAACAGGCCATTTGTTGAAAGGTTTGCTCACCAGCGCAGAAAATGTAACCCATTTCCTGCTAAAAAAACTGGGCATCAATGTCACCTATTTTGCCCAGATTACCGATACTATTATTGCCGGCTACCCCAAAGTGACCGGTGGTGAGCCCTATCTCTCCTCCGATGCCAATTCGGCGGTACAGAAAGCCATTGCCCTCTCGCAAAAAATGGGCGACCAATTTGTATCGGTCGAACACCTGTTGATGGCCCTGCTCGAAACCGGCGACACCGTCAGCCGCATGATGAAGGAGAGCGGCATTGTTAAAAAAGAGTTGGAAGAGGCGGTGAAGGAGCTGCGCAAAGGGGCCAAAGTCGACAGCCAGACAGCCGAAGAGACCTTCAATTCGCTCAACCGGTTTGCGGTGAATCTGAACGAACGGGCTCGTCAGGGCAAGCTCGACCCGGTTATCGGTCGCGACGAAGAGATACGCCGCGTGCTGCAAATCCTGTCGCGCCGTACCAAAAACAATCCCATCCTGATTGGCGAACCGGGTACCGGTAAAACAGCCATCGCCGAAGGGTTGGCCCATCGGGTCGTTCGTGGCGATGTACCCGAGAACCTCAAAAGCAAACAGATTTTCTCGCTCGATATGGGGGCACTGATTGCCGGCGCCAAATACAAGGGCGAATTCGAAGAGCGGCTCAAAGCCGTGGTCAATGAAGTGGTACAGGCCGAAGGCGAAGTCATCCTCTTTATCGATGAGATACATACCCTCGTGGGGGCAGGAAAGAGCGAAGGGGCCATGGATGCGGCCAATATCTTGAAACCCGCCCTCGCCCGTGGCGACCTGCGTGCCGTAGGGGCAACCACCCTCAACGAATACCAGAAATATTTCGAAAAAGACAAAGCGCTCGAACGCCGTTTCCAGATGGTAATGGTGGAAGAGCCCGATACGATGAGCGCCATCTCTATCCTGCGCGGATTGAAGGAACGTTATGAAAACCATCACAAAGTGCGCATCAAGGACGATGCCATTATTGCCGCCGTCGAACTGTCGCAACGCTACATCACCGACCGCTTTCTTCCCGACAAGGCCATCGACCTGATGGACGAAGCCGCGGCCAAACTGCGGATGGAGATGGACTCGCTGCCCGAAGAGCTCGACGAGATAGAACGCAAACTGAAGCAACTCGAAATCGAAAAAGCGGCCATTCAGCGTGAAAACGACACCACGAAGTTGGCCAAACTAAGCGAAGAGATTGCCAATCTGAAAGACGAACAGTCGAAATTTCGCGCCACCTGGCAAGCCGAGAAAGAGCTGATTGAGGCCATTCAAGGCGAAAAACAGGAGATTGAAACATTGAAATATCAGGCCGAACAGGCCGAACGACAAGGCGACTATGGCCGTGTGGCCGAAATACGCTATGGCAAAGTCAAAGAGGCCGAAACCGAAATTGGCCGCCTGCAAAGCGAACTGGCCGAGATGCAAAAGGGCTCATCGCTGATAAAGGAAGAGGTCGATGCCGAAGATATTGCCGACGTGGTAGCCCGTTGGACCGGTATCCCGGTCACCAAAATGCTGCAAAGCGAACGCGAAAAGCTGCTCCATCTCGAAGCAGAGCTTCACCAAAGGGTGATTGGCCAGGAGGAAGCCATCACCGCAGTTGCCGACGCTGTACGCCGCTCACGCGCCGGATTGCAAGACGAGAAGCGGCCCATCGGGTCGTTTATCTTCCTTGGTACTACCGGTGTCGGTAAAACGGAATTGGCCAAAGCTTTGGCCGAATATCTGTTTGACGACGAGAACATGATGACCCGTATCGACATGTCGGAGTATCAGGAGAAATTCTCCGTAACCCGACTAATCGGTTCGCCTCCCGGCTATGTGGGCTACGATGAAGGGGGACAACTGACCGAAGCGGTACGGCGCAAGCCCTACTCGGTGGTGCTATTCGACGAAATCGAAAAGGCACATCCCGATGTATTCAACGTGTTGCTACAGGTGCTCGACGATGGTCGTCTGACCGATAACAAAGGACGAACAGTGAACTTCAAGAATACCATCATCATCATGACCTCCAATATCGGCTCGCACCTGATAAGGGAGCGGTATGCCCTGATGAACGATAACAACCGCGCCGAAACGACAGAAAAACTGCGGGGCGAACTATTAGAGATGCTGAAGCAGACCATCAGACCCGAGTTTCTGAACCGCATCGACGAGATCATCATGTTCACTCCGCTTAGCCGCCAAGAAATTCGCGACATTGTCCGTCTGCAATACCGTCTGGTGGCCGACCGTCTGGCGAAAAGCGGGTACACCACCACCATCACCGAAGCCGCTATCGACTGGCTGGCCAACGAAGGTTACGACCCGCAGTTCGGCGCCCGTCCGGTGAAACGGATGATGCAACGTTATCTGCTGAACGACCTCTCGAAGGAGATCCTGGCCGGAAAACTATCGACCGAAAAACCCATTGTGGTCGATGCTACGGTTGATGGATTAAGGTTTAATTAATAATTATAAGGCACCTAAGCATTTAAGCTTGGGTGCCTTTCTTATTTAATTCACATTATTTGCGAATTTCAAATCCAATTTTGAGCGATTTAATAAAGCCATTCAGGCCTTACCACCCGGGTGAACTGCTGAAAGAAGAGTTGGAATACCGACAAATTCAGCAAAAAAACATTTGCCGTAAAAATTGGGGTTTCCTACACTGTTTTGAATGAAATATGGAATGCCAAACGTCCGGTATCTACCGATTTTGCGCTTTTGATAGAAGCTGCCCTTGGGGTGAATGCCGACCTGCTGGTACGTTTACAGGTAAGTTACAACATGCAGGTAATGAGAGCCGACAGCGAAAAACAAAGGCATTGGAACGAGATAAGAAAAGTTTGTGCAGCTTTTCTTTGATACCGCTTTCCCAATCAAATGATAAGCCTCCTCAGTGAGGCTTTTTTTCGCCCCTCCGAAATGCTTACCTTTGTCGCCTGCAAAAGAAGGATTAGATGATTGAAATTTGTGCATTGGCATCGGGCAGCAACGGGAACTGCTACTACATCGGGAACCACGAAGAGGCCATTCTGGTTGATGCCGGAATTAACTGCAAACAGATTTTTGCCCGTATGACACAGGTAGGGCTCGACCCGAAAAAGCTACGTGCTATTTTTATTACCCACGAACACGGCGACCATGTCCGTGGCGTGCGGGTGCTGGGCAAGAAACTCGATATCCCCGCTTACCTCACCAAAGGGACCCTCCAATCGCTCTACAAAACTTACCAGCCCTATGCAGCCCGGGTTATCGCGCCCGACCAGCCGGTACAAGTTGGAAACTTTACCGTGCACCCGGTACTAAAAAAACATGATGCCACCGAGCCGACCTCGTTCAGAGTCGAATATCAAGGCATTAATATTGGCGTTTTTACCGATATCGGCGCGCCGTGCGACAAAGTGATTGCCCATCTGAAACAGTGTGATGCCCTTTTTCTCGAAACCAATTACGATGAGCAGATGCTCAAAAACGGCCCCTACCCCTACTATCTGAAAGAGCGCATCAGCTCGGATGTAGGGCACCTGTCGAACCACCAGGCCTACCAACTGCTGAGCCAACATGGCCACGATAAACTGCAATGTGTTTTCCTGAGCCACCTCTCGGCCGAAAACAACACCATCGAACTGGCGCACCAAACATTCCGCCAGCTCGAAAACCGCGTAGCCATCAGGCCAACCTCGCGCAGCGGTCCCGGCGAACGGATCACCATCGCCTTACGCCCCTAATGGTTACAGATTATCCGGTAAAGTTCTTTCCCTACTCTTTATTAGGCTTATTTGTTAGAAAACCGCATAAAAAGTGTAACGAAATCATCTTTCTGGCGTCATATCAACAGAACATCAGCATAATCAAAATGAAAAGACGTAACATTCTGGCCATTATCGCCCTCACCACCATCGGGTGGACCATGGCATCATGCCATAACTATTGTATTGATGGAAATGGCAACGCGGTCACCGAATCGCGTATCCCTACCGGTGATTTTGACGAGATATCGGTAGCCGCCAATTTCAATGCCGTGGTTACCCCCTATACCAAAGACAGCATCTCGGTAGAGGCCGAATCGAACCTGATGCCTTATATCATCACCGAAGTAAGTGGCAACAGACTCATTCTTCGCACACCAACCAATAATTGTGTCGACCCGCAAAAACCCATTGTAATTCATGTTTTTGCCAAAAATGTCGGGCGACTCGACATCTCCGGTTCAGGGTCCATCACCACCGACGCGATAACCACCGGCGAGCTGGCCGTCAATATTTCGGGTAGCGGAAAGATTAGCGCCAACACCACCGCCACCAAAGTTTCGGCCAACATCTCCGGTTCAGGCAATATCGTACTGACAGGCTCGGCCACCGATGCCAACTACCGTATTTCGGGTTCGGGCAATATCGATGCCAGCGCATTAATCAGCCAAAACTGTTATTCGGTCATTTCGGGTAGCGGCAACATCTACTGTTCGGCCACCGACAAACTCGATGTCACCATTTCCGGAAGTGGGTCTGTCTATTACAAAGGCACTCCCGGCAGTGTCAATGCCAATATCAGCGGTTCGGGCAAGCTGGTACAAAGCAATTAAACCCATTATCCCACCCTTTCAGAAAGCTTTACACGGAGCCGTGTAAGGCTTTTTTTCTGCCCGGTCCGCACGTTGGCCCCGACGGCAGCCTATCTCTACCGCTGCCATGCTCACGCGAAGCAAAAAAACGCCCCTGTCAAAAGATATTTATCCCCGCGCGGTATTCCAGCCATATCATCGCTATATCTTCCGATAATATTCGCTACATCTTCTATATATTTATACACACAAGATATACAGAAGATGTACAGAAGATGTACAGAAGATATGGAGTTGGTTCGTCTAAAAATCCCGACTGATACCCCCTTATAGTTTGTTTCATTAAAATTTTAAGAGAGAAGATTTGATAACTTATCGTTTTGAAAAATGGTTATACCCAGCCAACCAAAACCTTTTACCCACCTTCGATGTTAAAAAACCATTAATTAAATTGTCGGTTCAGTAGTGGGAAAGATTAGATACTTTATTTTTGCATCATGAGTGAACATTCACTCATTTATAATTATGGCCCGAATCATTGACGAATCAAAATTAGGCAGGATAAAATTGGCCACCATCGAACTGGTGGTTAGTAATGGTTATGGAGGTGCCTCTACATCGGCCATTGCCAGAAAAGCCGAAGTGGCCGAAGGTTACCTCTATCGTTTTTACAGTGGTAAACAAGAATTGGTAACGGCCTTGCTGTTCGAAAAAGTGGGACAGATAATCACGCAAATTGAGTCACTTCTGATAGACTGCAAAAGTATCCGCGAACTGATTGAACCACTTTTCGAAGCCTATTTCACCATGGCTGAAACATCGCCTGTCGATATCCAATTCATCCATGTGCTGATGCACGATTATAACTTCCAGGTTTCAGATCTGCAACGGGAACAGATAAAGTCGCTTTGCAAAGCTGTAATTGATATCGGACAGGTCAACCATGAAATTCGTCGGGGAATCACCGAAGAGGAGATTTTCACTATGGCCATTATCTATCCAATAGAATTCATTAACTTACGGATGAAAGGCTTCTTTGGCAAAAACGGATGGACCAATGAGGATAAACAAAGGATTATTGAATTTTCATTAAAGGCTATAAAATAACGGAGATGATGAACAGATATTTTAAAATGGCCGTTGGGCTTATTGTACTGCTATCGGGTTGGATTGATCCGCTTGGGGCACAAACCGTCAATCTCACCTTCGAGGAGGCGCTCCGCATGACCATGCAAAATAACCATCAACTAAAACAATCGGACAACAAACGGTTGCAGATGGAACAAGAGATGAAAGCAGCCAAAGGGTTGTTAATGCCCCGTATCACCCTAAATGCCACTTACGCCCTGATGTCAGACAATATCCACCTGGATTTGACCCCTGTACGCGATGCCATTGCCCCGCTTTATCAAACGCTTGGCAACTATGGCGTTTTCGCCGATGTTCCTAATCCGGACCCCAATACCAACGGAATAATGCCCATTCTGCCACAGAATATATCGACACAGGCGGTCAGGCAAAAGATGCTCGAAGGATACAATTCGGTAATGGCCGGCGAGTGGGATAAAATGATCCAAAAGAAACAATTCGGGGTAATCAGTGCCGGGATGATGATGCCTATTTATGTGGGCGGCAAGATTAATGCGGCCAACAGGGCCGCTAAAATCCAGTTTGAAGAGGCCGGACTGGAACGAAGCCAGAAGGCGGATGAGTTAACCAGCGAACTGGTGGAGCGCTATTTCGGGCTAATGCTGGCCAAACAGGCCGAACATGTCCGGAAGGAGGTGAAGCGCACCATGGAGCAACATTACAACGATGCGCTGAAGATGCAGCGCGAAGGGATGATTGCCGAAGTAGAGGTACTGAATGCCAAAGTTCATTTTTCGGAAGCTGAACGCGAATTGCGCAAAGCCGAACGGCAGATTTCCATCCTGAATGAAGCATTGCTCAACACGGTAGCCAATGACGATTCAACCAATATCGAGCCTGTTTCCAATCTTTTTTACATCGAAACCATTGAACCCATCGACTATTTCTTCCGGTTAGCCATGCAAAAAAGCCCGTTGCTGGCCCAGGTAAACAAGAAAAAAGAGTTGGCCCATCAGGGGTACAAAGCCGAACTGGCCGGCTACCTCCCCACCATTGCGGCTACCGGCACATACGATATTGCCAATAAGGATTTGTCGCCTTATATGCCCGACTATATGGTTGGCGTAGGGCTGAGCTGGACCGTGTTCGACGGGATAGCCCGCGACCGGAAGATTAAGGCAGCCCGGTATCAGGAGTCGCAGGCTGATGATTTCTACCATAAAGCCAGTGCTGATATCCGTACAGCCATCACCAAATATTACCAGGAGATGAGTATGTATGCCGAACAACTGAAAATGCTCAACGATGCTGCCGACTTTACCAACGAATATTACCGGGCACGGAATAAGGCTTTCGCCGAAGGGATGGCCACTGCCACACAGGTAGCCGATGCTAATCTGGCGGTTGCCAAAGTGAAGATCGACCGTTTGCAAGCCATGTATGGTTACGATGTCGCCTTATCGAAACTGCTCCATTATGCAGGAATAGCCGAACAGTTTACCCTTTATCAACAGCGAAGCGATGCGGTTACCGGCAGTTATTAAATCAAAATCACGAAGAAAATAATTAAAAAGGTCAGCAATGAATAAGTCAAAATCAATTATCATCGGGATGGCCATATTGGCGTTAATCGTTTTTATCGGATATGCCATCTGGATTGTGAGTAAACCCATTCCGCTCGAGGTGCAGGGCGAAGTTGAAGCTACCCAGATAAAAGTGGCATCGAAACTGGTAGGACGTATAGACAGCATGCTGGTTCACCGGGGCGACGGGGTAACTGCCGGGATGTTGCTCTTTACCATCAAAAGTCCTGAAGTAGAGGCTAAATACCAACAGGCCGAGGCCGTAAAAAAGGCGGCCGGGGCGCAAAGACAGAAAGCCTTTAACGGAGCGCAGAAAGAAGATATTCAAGCAGCCTTCAACTCCTGGCAGATGGCATTGGCGGCATCGGAGTTTGCCAGAAAAAGTTTCGAACGGGTACAAAACCTCTACAACGAGAAGGTTGTCCCCGCCCAGCAACGCGACGAAGCCGAGACCCGAATGAAAGCAGCCGTTGAACAGGAAAAAGCAGCCAAAGCCATCTACGAGAAAGCCAAAAACGGGGCACGTTATGAAGACAAAGATGCCGCAGGGGCTATGGAACTGCAGACCGAA
>CAYOJD010000019.1:22759-32791 GCA_964404205.1 uncultured Prolixibacteraceae bacterium | reverse complement strand
AACCGCTGGAAGAAGTCGCCGCCAGCATTCGCCAGACGCTGACCGACAGCAAGGCGGCCGAACTGGCCAGCGAAAAGGGCAAAACCCTGCCGGCATTATCGGCCTTGCGCCTCGAGATGGGCCGCCAGTGCGGGTTGATGGATAAAGATACCTTCCGTCCGTTGTGGGTCGTCGATTTTCCGTTGCTGGAGTGGAACGAAGAGAACAGCCGCTTTCACGCGATGCATCACCCCTTTACCTCGCCGAAACCCGAAGATACCGCACTGCTCGACAGCAATCCGGGTGCCGTTCGTGCCAACGCTTACGACCTGGTGATTAACGGGGTAGAGATTGGCGGAGGTTCCGTTCGCATCTTCGACAGCGGGTTGCAGGCCAAAATGTTCAAGACCCTTGGCTTTACACCCGAAGAGGCCGAGAACCAGTTTGGCTTCCTGATGAATGCCTTTAAATTTGGGGCACCACCCCATGCCGGAATCGCCTTTGGCTTCGACAGGCTAACCTCGATGTTTGCCGGACTGGATACCATACGCGATGTGATAGCTTTCCCCAAAAACAATTCGGGACGCGATGTTATGATCGATTCTCCTTCCGAAATTGCCAAGGCACAGCTCGACGAACTTTATCTCGACCTGAAAAAGCCTCAGCAGTAAACGGTTATTCAATATAAAGAAAAGCCGCTGGTAATTTTCTCAGCGGCTTTTCTTATGCTCTTTTGTCAACCTTTCGGGCATAAAAAAGGGTTGACCATGGCCAACCCTTTTTTCATTATGGTATGAATCAACGCATCATTTAGGATTAACCATTTTCCTTGACGAATAGTTGATGTGCAATGCCTGTGCATTACGCAGCTCTTCTTTCACTTCAGTGATAATCTTCATCTTGGTATATTCATCAGCTTTGATTGAAGTAACCATTGATGGAATTTCAGATTCATCACGTGCAGCTCTTTCGGCTGTAATAAAGTTCAGAATATCGCTTGGGTTGGCAAACTGGTCGTTCAGCTGAATACGTGGCTCAGTACCGAACATTCTTGAATACTGAGGGGTAGGCTGTCCAATATAGATATAGCTAACCAGCGACTTTTTTTCGAGTTTATTAATCTCGGTAGCTTCAGGAACCTTCACCTTTATCTTCAGGGTAACTTCCCTCATCGAGGTGGTCACCATGAAGAAACAGAGTATCATAAATACGATATCAGGAAGAGAAGCTGTTGAGGGTTGTGCACATTCCCTGGTATAGTCGTCTTTTTTAAATCTTGACATTACTTTATCCTCCTAATTATTTTTTTACGCCAACCTGTTTGGGTTCGGCTTCAGATATCTTCTGCGGATAGATCTCTTTGATGGCATCCTGCTGTTCGATAGTAAGATCGCTAAACTTCTTACTCCATTTCTGCATGGCCTTTTCGTCGCGAAGTTCGTTTACCGCTGCTACAAGCTCATTCTGCACCAGCAGATAGGTCTTATATGTGGTACCGAAGTCGTTACGGAGAGAGATTACCGCGTTTTTACAGACTTCAGTTGCCCCAAAAAACGCTACATCTTTAACTTCCTTTTCAGGTAAAGTTTCAAGGTTATTGGGGTTAGCCAAGAACTCTTTCGCTTTTTCCCTCAAATTTTTGACATTGATGAACTCGTTCTCGCACAATATCTGATCCTGAGCATTAACCAAAACCACGAAAATATTTCGTTCTTTTACATTGGTTTGAGTGTCAACTTGTTGATTGGGATCAGCCGGCGGAGGCAAACGTCTTTCCAATCCTGAGTCAACGTCCATCGTGGTAGTCACAAGGAAGAAGATAAGGATCATGAAGGCGATGTCGGCCATCGAAGCATTTGGTATTTCAGGAACTTTTTTTCCCATCGTGCTATTTTTTTAAAAGGTTTTGTTAACCCTTTAGGTTTGAAAATTACTTCCAGAAACGTGCTACAGAAGAGTAAACTAACGCAATGATTGAAATTGTAGCCATAATGTATACTGAATACAGACCCGTATCCACCATTTTAGAAACGCCTGGTGTCAGGGTTCCTTCTTCAACCATTTTCTGAGCTCCGTAAAACTGGGGTATTGCAGATGATGACATCATATAAGCCAAAAGAAATACAACAAGAAGAGCTCCTACAGGTATAAGGCTCTTTTTGGTTGTTTCGACAGATGAGAATGTCTGAATCAGTGAGTAAATCAGAATCGCAGCGGCTCCAATTCCCAACAGGAGATATGTCCAGTAGAAATTGCTATCGAGGGACGAGGCCAATTGGGCCGTATTATCCATATTTGATAACAAATTGAGGATAAGAAGGACCGAAATGCCAAGAACAATCCCAAGGCCAATATTTAAATATTTGATTACTTTGGTACTCATGGGAGTATAATTTTAAAGGTAATTATTTCTTCAGGTTGTGTTTTACCAACAAGTCCATCAATGAGATAGAAGCATCTTCCATGTTGTTGGTAATGCTATCGATCTTCACCAGGAAGTAGTTGTAAAATACCTGAAGAATCATAGCTACGATCAAACCGAATACGGTTGTAATCAACGCGATTTTCATACCACCTGCTACGAGGGTAGGGCTGATGTCACCGGCAACTTCGATAGCATCGAATGCTACAACAAGACCAATTACTGTTCCCAAGAATCCGAGCATCGGACCCAAAGCGATACAAAGACCAATCCAGCTCAAACCTTTTTCGAGCAAACCAGTCTGAACACCACCATAAGAAACGATTGATTTTTCAACTACATCCAAACCTTCGTGGTATCTGTCAAGGCCTTGGTAGAAAATTGATGCTACCGGGCCACGGGTGTTGCGGCATACTTCTTTCGCTGCTTCAACGCCACCGTTGTTCAATGCATCTTCTACGTTAGCCAACAGTTTCTTGGTGTTGGTTGTAGCCATGTTCAAATAGATAACCCTTTCAATACTTACGGCTAAACCGAAAATCAAGCACAAAAGGATTGAAGCCATAAAGCCAGGGCCACCTTCAATAAATTTTTGTTTGAGGGCACTGTGCAATGATTTGTTGGCTTCAGCCTGAGCAGCGGCTGTTTCAACTGGGTCAGCGGTTAAATCTTTAGCTTTAGCTTGCTCGGTAGCTGGTTTTTGCTCCTGAGCCTTGGTCACTTGTGCGGCACCAAAACTAAGCATCCCAAAAACTGCAATTAGCGCAAATAGCTTTTTCATAACTGGTTTTGAATTTTTGATTAATAAATTGTTTTTACTATTGTTTCAGTTTACTTTATATTGTTTGCAATAAACTCATTTCTAATGATTCATGTAACCCGAACGAGGGGGTTCAAAAATCGTCCAAATATATATCTTTATTCTATACCATGAATGAACACGGCGTAAAATTGGAGTGCGAAAAATACAAAAAAATGCAATAATACAAAACAACTCAATTTTTTATTTCACCGCTGAGGCTTTGTTCAAGGTGTGCCTTAACCTCTTTAACAGAAATGTTTTGTCCTAAAAGATACATTAGTTTGGTTACAGCGGCTTCAATGGTAATGTCTTGACCGCTCACTACGCCTGCCTTTAACAGTTCGAGGCTGGTTTCGTAATAGCCCATCTGTACCCTGCCGCCGGGGCACTGCGAGACATTCATCATGATTATCCCTTTTTTGGCTGCTTTACGAATGGCATTCAGCATCCACGGGAAGGTGGGCATATTGCCCGATCCGAACGACTCGAAGATTATGCCCTTGATATCAGGCAGGTTAAGCATCGCTTCGAAATAGATTCGGCTCATCCCCGGAAATATCTTGATGATAATTACCCGGTCGTCGATAGCGGTGTTGATTTTGAGAATGCCTTTGTGCTGTGGGTAATTTATCCTGTCGAAATTGTAAATAATATCGACCCCGGCAGTGGCCAGTGGCGGATAGTGGTTCGACGAGAAGGCGCTAAACTGTTCAGAGTCGACTTTCGACGTACGGTTGCCGCGGAAGAGTTGCGAACTGAAATAGATGCACACTTCCGGAACAGTGGCTTTGCCCTCTTTTTGCGCCGCTGCTATCTGCACGGCGGTAATCAGGTTTTCCTTTCCGTCGGTACGCAACACATCGATAGGGAGCTGAGCCCCGGTCATAATAATGGGTTTGTCGAGGTTCTCGAACATGTAGCTTAAAGCCGAAGCCGTAAAGGCCATTGTGTCGGTACCGTGGAGGATAACGAAACCGTCGTATTTGGAATAGTTGTTTTTGATGGTGCGCGCAATCTGTCCCCAAATGGCAGGGGTCATGTTGGCCGAATCGATAGGCGGGTTAAACGTGATGGAAGAAATATGGTAATCCAGTTTGTGCAGTTCGGGAATCTCTTCCTGCAACAGTTCAAATTTCATTGGCGCCAGCGTTTTGGTTTCGGGATCTTCGCGCATCCCTATGGTGCCTCCGGTATAGATAATCAGGATAGAAGGTTTGTCTGGTGTCACGTTGCCTGTTATTTGGTAATCCTTTTGAACGATTTCAAAGGTACAAAAGAACCAATAATAACTGAATTTAAAAATGAAATATCTCCTGTGCGTTGCGGGTGGTCACGGTGGCCACTTCTTTGACCGTTGTCCCGTGAAGGGCAGCCAATTTCTCGGCTACCAGCTGAATGTAAGCACATTCGTTGCGTTTGCCGCGGTGGGGCGCCGGTGCCAGCCAGGGCGAATCGGTCTCGATGACTACATGTTTCAGGTCGATTTGCCCAAAAACATCGTCAAGCCCCGAGTTTTTAAAGGTGACAATTCCATTGGCGCCCAGTTTGAAACCCATATCAATTACCTCTTTGGCCTGCTCGGCCGTGCCGGTGAAACTATGGAAAATCCCGCTCAGTCCGGGGGTGTACTCCTCTTTCAGTACCTGGAATGTTTCGTTAAACGAATCGCGTACATGGATAATCACCGGAAGGTTTTGCTTTTTGGCCCATCCAATCTGAGTTTTGAAAGCATCGACCTGTTCATCGAAGAACGATTTGTCCCAGTAAAGATCAATGCCAATTTCGCCAACGCCATAAAATTTCCGCTTGCCCATCCAGTACTCGAGTATCTGCAATTCGTTTTTGTAATCTTCTTTCACCGATGTAGGGTGCAGCCCAATTAGCGGGTAGAAGAGGCCGGGCACTGAATCGGTGAGGTCGAGCATTGGCTTCAGCGATGAACTGTCGATATTGGGGAGAACAATACGTTCGACACCCGAGCGGAGTGCCCTGGTGATAACTTCATCCCGATCGAGACTAAATTCTGACGAATAGATATGCGAGTGGGTGTCGACGAACATATTTTTTGAGAAATTTCATGCAAAGATACTTTGAGCATCCTTCAGCAGCGTTAAATAATCGTTATCTATCTATAAAATATAAGGGGAAACATTGCTGTTTCCCCTTTATCGTATGGGTTTGAAAAGTGTTTTTATACCACTCCCTGGGCAAGCATGGCATCGGCCACCTTGACAAAACCTCCCACATTGGCCCCTTTGACGTAGTTGACGTAACCGCCCTCGTTGCCATATTTCTGACAGGTGCTGTGGATATCGTGCATAATCAGGTGCAGACGGGCATCGACTTCGTCGGCAGTCCAGTTATAGCGCATGCTGTTTTGCGACATTTCGAGGCCCGAAACGGCTACACCGCCTGCATTTACAGCTTTCCCCGGTGCGAATGACACTTTGTTGCCAATGAAGAAATTGACTGCGCCGGCCGTACATCCCATGTTCGACACTTCGCCAATCAGGAAACAGCCATTGCTGACCAGTAGTTTGGCATCCTCTTCGTTCAGTTCATTCTCGGTGGCGCAAGGCAAGGCAATATCCATTTTGCGTTCCCACGGTTTTTTGTTGGGAACGAATTCTGCCCCAAACTCTTCGGCATAAGGTTCGACAATATCGTTGTTGGTGGCGCGCAATTCGAGCAGATAGTCCACTTTGCGGCCGGTAATGCCTTCCTTGTCGTAAATATAGCCATCGGGGCCTGAGATGGTGACCACTTTGCCGCCCAACTCATTGATTTTGCTAATGGCACCCCAGGCTACATTGCCGAAACCCGAAACCCCGAAGGTATGGCCTTTGATATCTTTGCCCATCTCTCTTAACATGTGCTGTACAAAATAGACTGCCCCATATCCGGTTGCTTCCGGACGGATTAATGAACCACCCCAGCCCACGCCTTTGCCAGTGAGTACACCGGTAAACTCGTTGCGGATGCGTTTGTACTGGCCAAACAGGTACCCTATCTCGCGGCCGCCTACGCCAATATCGCCGGCCGGAACGTCGGTGTTCGGACCGATATGGCGGTACAATTCAGTCATAAACGACTGGCAGAAACGCATGATTTCGTTGTCGCTGCGCCCCTTGGCACTGAAATCGGAGCCACCTTTACCACCGCCCATCGGAAGGGTGGTGAGGCTGTTTTTAAAGGTCTGCTCGAAACCGAGAAATTTTAATATGCTGAGGTTTACGCTTTTGTGAAAACGGAGCCCCCCCTTGTAAGGGCCTAAGGCGCTGTTGAACTCCACCCGGTAGCCGCGGTTGATCTCCACTTCGCCCCGGTCGTTTACCCAGGGTACACGAAACATGACCACTCGTTCGGGTTCGACCATCCGTTCCAGAATCTTGGCCTGTTGGTAACGAGGATTGGCATCGTAAACATCCCAAACGGTTTCGACCACTTCGAGTACTGCCTGATGGAATTCATTTTCGCCAGGTGTGCGGGCTTTCAGCCCTTCCATAAACTTATCTATACCTGCATTCATAATGTGTTTTTTTAGGTTTTGATAATGGTTCATTATCGTCATTCAAAAGTATAACAAATATTATTCGAAGGTATGATTTTTAGCAGAAAAAAATAGTTAAAACAAACAAAATCAAAGTTTTAGTAATTATTCGATAAAAATTGAAAAACAGCCTTCCGCGTGCAGCATTCGCTTACAGTTTGTAACTGAATCGAGATGAAAAGTTGCCGGATTCATTTCTGAATGGCTTTCAGGGGGAATAAAAACTTGGTTTAACCACCGCAGAAACGGGAATAAACTGTATTTTCGCAGCTTAAACCAAAAAGTATCAAAACGTTTGAACCCATGGAATATCAATTCAAAGAGATAGAGGTAAAATGGCAACAATACTGGGCCGAAAAGAAAATCTTTAAAACCGAAGACGATTTCTCGAAACCTAAATATTATTGTCTCGACATGTTTCCTTATCCTTCCGGTGCCGGCTTGCATGTAGGCCATCCCGAAGGCTACACGGCTACCGATATCATTTGCCGTTACAAACGGAGCAAAGGTTTCAATGTGTTGCATCCCATGGGTTGGGATGCCTTTGGGCTCCCGGCCGAACAATATGCCATTCAAACCGGCACCCATCCGGCCATTACCACACAAAAAAACTGCGATACCTTTCGCCGGCAGATTCAGTCGCTGGGGCTGAGCTACGACTGGGACCGCGAAATCAATACCACAGACCCGGCCTATTTTAAATGGACGCAATGGATTTTTATCCGCCTCTACAACACCTGGTTCGACACGGAACTGAAAAAAGGGCGCCCTATCGGCGAACTTTCCATCCCTGCCGATATCGAAGCCAAAGGGAAGGAGGCCGTTCGCCGTTACATCGACGAAAAGCGACTGGCCTACTACGACAATGCCCAGGTGTGGTACTGCCGCAATTGTAAAACCGTTTGTGCCAACGAAGAGGTGCTCAACGACGGTTCGCACGAAAAGTGCGGCACCAAAGAGGTTGAACGACGTTTCCTGAAACAGTGGATGCTCCGCATCCCGCACTATGCCGAAAGGCTGATCGAAGGGCTCGATGGCCTCGACTGGCCCGAAGGGGTAAAAGATATGCAGCGCAACTGGATTGGCCGTTCCACCGGTGCCGAAGTCGATTTCCAACTCGAAAACACGGACAAAAAACTAAGGGTTTATACCACCCGCCCCGACACGCTGTTTGGCGCGACCTATATGGTGGTGGCTCCCGAACATGAATTGGTTGGCGAACTGACTACAACAGCACAAAAAGAGGCCGTCGAAAGCTATGTACGCAACGCAGCATTGAAGAGCGACCTCGACCGTACCGATTTGGCTAAGGAAAAAACCGGAGTCTTTACCGGGACCTATGCCATCAATCCGGTGAACGGGGCAAAAATCCCCGTCTGGGTGGCCGACTACGTGTTGATGGGTTACGGAACAGGGGCCATCATGGCTGTACCGGCACACGATACCCGCGACTTCGAATTTGCCCAGGCCTTCCAAATCCCGGTTATCTGCATCCTCGACCCGAAGAGTGCCGAAGGCGAAATGCGCGAAAAGGTATTGGCCGGCAAGGCTTGCTGGACCGAAGACGGGGCTTACATTAACTCGGCCAATCGCATTACCGGAATCGACATCAACGGATTGTCGAAAGAGGAGGGCATCCGCACCATTATCAAATGGCTCGATAAAGAGGGGCTCGGCAAGGCAACCGTCAATTATAAAATACGCGACTGGTTGTTCAGCCGACAGCGTTACTGGGGCGAACCCTTCCCGGTTATCCATTGGGAAGATGGCGAAGTTTCCGTATTGAACGATACCGAACTGCCGTTGCAACTTCCTGTAGTAGAGAAATACCAACCCGGCGAAACAGGTGAATCGCCACTGTCGAATGCCGGAGAGTGGCTAACGGTAACCGATAGCGCTGGCCGCAAAGGTCGTCGCGAAACCAATACCATGCCCCAGTGGGCTGGCTCGTGCTGGTACTACCTGCGCTACATCGACCCAAAGAACGATGCCGAACCCTTCAGCAAGGCCAAAGAGAACTACTGGATGCCGGTCGATCTGTATGTAGGTGGCGCCGAACACGCGGTTTTGCACCTGCTTTACAGCCGTTTCTGGCATAAAGTGCTGTTCGATTTGGGCATTGTCTCGACCAACGAACCTTATCAGAAGCTCTACAACCAGGGGATGATTCTCGCCTTTGCCTACGAAACGGCCTCGGGGTCGAAAGTGCCTTCCGATATGGTCGAGGATAAGGAGGGCAAATATTTTCATACCGAAACGGGTGAAGAGCTGAAACAAATCGTGGCCAAAATGTCGAAATCGCTGAAAAACGTGGTGAACCCCGACGATGTGGTGGCCCGCTACGGCGCCGATTCGCTGCGGCTGTACGAGATGTTTATCGGCCCGCTCGATGCCACCAAGCCTTGGACCGAAAACGGCGTGAAAGGGGTGTATAACTTTCTGCGCCGCGTGGTAGCCTTTTTTGGCGATATGAATAATGTGGCAGAAGGCGATGAAAGCCGCGAAACGTTGAAGGCGCTTCACCAGACCATCAAAAAAGTGGGCGAGAATATCGAAGATATGAAGTTCAACACGGCCATTTCGCAGATGATGATTTTCACCAACCAGTGCTACAAAGCCGGAAAGGTGGCCAAGGCATCAGCCGAAACATTCTTTAAGGTACTGGCCCCTTTTGCCCCGCACCTGGCCGAAGAGATGTGGGAAGTTTACGGCAATGCGCCCAGCGTGAGCCAACAGCCGTGGCCCGAAGTGAACGAATCATACCTGGTGGAAGACGAGTTTGAATACCCCGTTTCGTTTAACGGGAAAGTGCGTTTCAAAATTGCCCTTCCAGTCGATATGGCCCCTGCCGATGTTGAAAAAGCGGTTCTGGCCCACGAGATGACAACCAAATGGATTGAGGGAAAAACCATTGCCAAAACCATTGTGGTACCCAACAAGATTATCAATGTGGTGGTGAAATAATTTTTCAGCTCTTTTGCGGCAGCAGCCACCCGGCTGTTTCACAGCGAAGTGGTTGAAAATCATTTAGCTATACTATCTCCCGCAGCAGGTGCGAAACACCAGTTGCGGGAGATTTTTTTAGTGCCCATTCCTGAGAACAGACCATCAAAGTGCCCCGAAATTCCGGTTGCTGATAATCCTGTCCCATCGCTTAAAATATATCATCGTAGTAGTAGCGATATATTTTCAATGCTATTTCAGTATACTTGTTGTACTATTTAAGTACAGATAGAGTACAGATAGAGTACAGCAACAGCACAGAAACCCATATTTTTT
>CAYOJD010000019.1:0-22659 GCA_964404205.1 uncultured Prolixibacteraceae bacterium | reverse complement strand
AGTACAGATAGAGTACAGATAGAGTACAGCAACAGCACAGAAACCCATATTTTTTCTCCTTTACTATAATGAGTATACAGTGAAAGGTATATTTCTGCTACACCGTACAACGTTGCAACAGCAAGGGATTTTTTTAGGTTTTCACCGGAACAGGGAATAGGGTTATTATTTTTCGTTCGAGAACGAGTAGGGGAAATCTGCGTCAGTGGTTCCACGAGTTTTGTTGGGAGTAGCCCCCATGGTAAAGCCCATTTTGGCCCCCTTCATCAGTTCGGTATAACTAATCCAGTTTTTGTTCCAGGGCTTGCCATTAAAGGTGGCCGACTGGATATAGCGGTTGGCATCGCCGTTGCCCGGTGCTTCAATTTCGACCTTTTTCCCGTTTTCGAGATGGAGGGTAACCTTGTTGAAGAGCGGGGCCCCCAGCACATACTGGTCGCTGCCGGGGCAGACCGGGTAGAAACCCATGGCACTGAAGACATACCAGGCCGATGTTTGCCCGTTGTCCTCGTCGCCGCAGTAACCATCGGGGGCCGGGGTATACATCCGGTTCATCACTTCGCGTACCCAGTATTGCGTTTTCCACGGCTGACCGGCATAGTTGTAGAGATAAATCATGTGTTGGATGGGCTGATTGCCGTGGGCATAATTGCCCATATTCATAATTTGCATCTCGCGGATTTCGTGTATCACAAAGCCGTAATAGGAGTCGTCGAAAACGGGGGGTACCACAAAGACCGAGTCGAGCATTTGGGTAAACGACCTTTTCCCTCCCATCAAATCAATCAATCCCTGTATGTCGTGGAAGACCGACCATGTATAGTGCCAACTGTTGCCTTCGGTGAAGGCATCGCCCCATTTGAAGGGATTGAAGGGCGACTGGAACTTTCCATCCTGGTTCTTGCCGCGCATCAGTTTTGTTTCCGGGTCGAACACGTTACGGTAGTTTAGGCTCCGTTGGGCAAAGCGGTCGATTTCGCTTTGGGGCCTTTTCAGCGCTTTGGCCAGCTGCATAATGGTCCAGTCGGCATAGGCATATTCGAGCGTACGGGCCGTATTTTCATTGATTTTTACATCGTAGGGTACATAGCCCAGTTGGTTGTAGTACGAAGCACCTGCACGGCCGACCGACGAGAGCGGGCCTTCATTTTCACTGTTTTTCAGGACTGCTTCGTATAATTTGTCAATATCATACCCGCGGGTGCCCTTCAAATAGGCATCGGCAATCAGGGTAGCCGAGTTGGAACCAATCATGCAGTCGCGATGGCCGGGGCTGGCCCATTCGGGTAACCAGCCGCTTTCGTTGTAGGCATTTACCAGCCCTTCCTGGATTTGGGCATTCAGCGAGGGGTGCATCAGGTTAAAGAAGGGAAATACCGCACGGAAAGTGTCCCAAAAGCCGTTATCGGTAAACATATATCCGGGCAATACTTTGCCGTTGTACGGACTGTAGTGCATCACCTTGCCGCTGGCATCGTATTCGAAGAATTTACGCGGGAAGAGCATTGTGCGGTAGAGGCTGGAGTAGAAAATACGTTGCTGGTCGATGGTTCCGCCTTCGATTTCGATTCGCGAAAGCGCTTTGTCCCAGACATCTCTCCCTTTCTCGCACACCTGGTCGAAGGTATCGCTGCCCAGCTCTTTCAGGTTGAGTTCGGCCTGTTCGGTACTGATAAACGAAGAGGCCACGCGGGCATGTACCTTTTCTCCTTTTCGGGTTTCGAAGCGGAGGGCTGCCCCTACGTGATGGTCGGTTAGCTCTTTCAGGTTATTAACAACTACAGAGTCTTTCCATACCAAACTTTCGGCAAATGGTTTATCGAAAACCACTACAAAATAGTTTCTGAAGTTATCGGGTACCCCGCCACTGTTGCGGGTGCTGTAACCCACAATTTTATTTTCGGTGGGGATAATTTTTATTTGTGAGCCTCTGTCGAAAGCATCAATCAGCACCCACCACTGCTTGTTGTCGGGAAAGGTGAACCGGAAAATGGCCGCTCTCTCGGTGGGGGTAATTTCGGTGGTCACATCATAATCGGCCAGGTAGACGCTGTAGTAGTGCGGCTTCACCGTTTCGGCTTTGTGCGAGAACCAACTGGCACGCTTTTCTCCTTTGATTTTCAGTTCACCGGTCATCGGGAAGAGCGAGAATTGCCCGTAGTCGTTTATCCACGGACTGGGCTGGTGGGTCTGTTTAAACCCTTGAATTTTAGTGGCATCGTAAGCATAAACCCAACCGTCGCCCATTTTGGCCGTTTGGGGTGTCCAGAAATTCATCCCCCAGGGCATGGCGATTGCCGGGTAGGTATTTCCGTTTGACAATGCGAAATTAGAATCGCTGCCGATTAACGGATGTACCAAATCGACGGGCGATGAAGTTTGGGCGTGGAGCGACAGGGTTAAAAGGGTCGTTGCCAGAAAGGCGGTGAGTTTGCGCATAGCTTAGCTTGTTGTTGTGTGTGGTGCAAAAATAGGGATAAAATCGGCTCCTGTTATTTGAAGGCGGGAAGAGGTCGATCATTTTCGTCTATCCGTTGACGTTTTCTTTGGGGTTGAGTCTACTGAAAAGAAAAACCGGGAGAAGCGCAGCGGCTATTCCCGGTTTTATGATTTGAAATAAACGTATCTATTTGCGTATTACCTCAACGGCTTGTCCTTCCCAGATAACCGACTGGGCCGGTTGGGCACCCAGGTTAAAGGCTACCGGTTTTTCGGGGGTTACCCAAACGATATTGAAGGTCCGTTTGGTTAACATTCCGTCGAACTGGCCCTGGCGTTCGCCAATGGTAAGTTTGCCGGTGGCTTCGTCCCACAAAAGCGGGATATTGGTATATTTCCCTTTTTCGTAGTTGTAGTTAACTGCTTCGTCTTCATATAGATTGAATTGGCCATTCTGTCCGGTGTAAACATAAAGGGTAATTGTATCGGCTGGTTTCTCTCCGGTATAATTGATTTCAGGGCCGAAAGGAACGATTGAACCTTCTTTGACGAATATAGGTAACTGTTCGTAAGGTGCATCGATGTTCTGTTTCTGTCCTCCATTGATGGATTTGCCACTGTAGAAATCGTACCAGTTGTTGCCTGCCGGGAAGTAGACTTCGCGGTTGCGTGCCTTGTACTGATAAACAGGGGCCACCATCAGCGATGGGCCAAACATATACTGGTCGCCAATGTTGTTCACCTGCGTGTCGTTCGGAAAATCCATCACCAGTGCACGCATAATGGTGTAGTCGTTGAACCAGGTCATACCGGCCAGCGAGTAGATGTAAGGCATCAGGCGGTAGCGCAGTTTATTGTAATAGACCATGCTTTTGTAGGCCGGATGGCTTTCCGGGGCGATATTGAACACTTCGCGGTAGGGATACTGGCCATGGCTGCGGAAGAGCGGACAGAAAGCGCCGAATTGGTACCAGCGGGCATTCAGTTCGCGCCATTCGTTCAAATCTTCCGAACCCTCTTTGGCTCTTTCGTAGCGCCCTTCGACACAGAATCCGCCAATATCCATAGTCCAGTAAGGAATTCCCGAAAGGGCAAAGTTCAGACCCGCCGAAATCTGCGCTTTCATATCTTCCCAACGGGTACCAATATCGCCACTCCAGGTGGCTGTAGAGTAACGTTGCAAGCCAAGGAAGCCTGACCGGGTGAGCAGAAATACCCGTTTGTCGGGGTCGACACCGCGCTGGCCGTCATAGATAGCCTCGGCATTCATGAGGGCATAAGCGTTGAAATATTTGGTCGATGGCCCTAATGCAGTAGGGGTCATCAGTTTTTTGCGGTACTCGATGCTGGCATTCGAGAGAATATCCGGTTCAGAGGCATCCATCCACCAGGCATCGAACCCTTTGGTGTAGATATGTTCGCGCATCTGTTCCCAGAAGAGTTTGCGGGCATCGGCACTGTAGGCGTCATAAAACGAACCGATGTAGCCTTTGCCAATCCAGTCGCGGATACTGTCTTTTACTGCTTGACGGTACATCCATCCTTTTTCGTCGAAGGCTTTATAATGGTCGGTGGTATGGTAAAACTTCGGCCAGACCGAAATCATAATTTTGGCATTCATCTGGTGCACCTCATCGACCATTTTGGCCGGTTCGGGGAATCGGATAGAATCAAATTGGTGTGAGCCCCAGCCATCGACCGGCCAGTAGCTCCAGTCTAGCACGATATTGTCGAGCGGGATATTCCGTTTGCGGTACTCTTTTACCACGTCAACCAGCTCTTTATCTGTTTTGTATCGTTCGCGGCTTTGCCAGTAACCCATGGCCCACTGAGGCATGATTTGCGATTTGCCGGTCAGTTCGCGGTAGCCACCAATCACTTCGTCCATATTGTTGCCGCGGATAAAGTAGTAGTCGATTTGGTCTCCCATTTCGGAGGTAAGCGTGAGGGCCTTCTGGTTGGCGGGGGCTACCGGGCTAAGGGCTTTCAGTCCGATATACGAAACGCCGCCATCGGGTTTCCATTCCAGCCGGAGTGCATATTTCTTGCCTTGTTCGAGTTCTTTGGCAAATTTATAAGTGTTCGGATTCCATGCGGTTCTCCATCTTTCGGGAACCACCAGTTCGTCGTTGATGTACACTTTGGTATAACCGGCATAATAGAGTTTGAAATGGTACAGGCCACTCTCTTTCGGTTCGAGATTGCCTTTCCATACAATGGTTGAATGGGGGAATGGGAATTTTTCGGGGAAGTTTTTAATGGTTTCGAGGTTTTCATAATCGATGGCCGACTCTTTCCTTTCGGCGAAAATTTTGGCCGTATCTGATTCGATGTAATAAGTAGCTGTTAAACCACCCTCTTCGCCTTTGGCGTCGAAAAGTTTGAAAAGGTCTATTTCGGAGTAGTCGCGTGGGTCGCCAAACTTGGTTACCGAGTAGTTATCCCACAAAATACCATAGTTTTTATTGGAAACAACAAATGGCACAGAAACTTTTGTGTTGTATTGAAAAAGAATTTCATTCAGTCCTTTGTAGTTGAACTCGTCGCTTTGGTGCTGGCCGAGGCCGTAGAAGGCCTCATCGTCGGGCGAGTCGAATACCTGCGTAAAGCTGTATCCATTGGTGCCTTCGACGGTGATGGGGGTAAACGAACGGCTCTTTTCACGTTCGCGGGTAATTAAATTCCCTTTTTCGTCGCAAAAAATAACCTGTCCGGTTTTCAAGGCAACCTTGGCTTGCACTTTGGCGGCCGAAACCACCAGGGTGTCGTTGGCAGCAACAGCTTCGAATGGAACTGCGTTTTTTTGTTCCAGTACACTAAGGCTTTTGGTCGATGCAAATTTTCCGTCGGGCGATGCTACGACATGGATAATACGTTCGCTGACCAGATCGAGCTTGAGCGCTTTGGCCCCATTGCCCGATTCCGGGTTAAGCTGCACCACTACACCGGTGCCGGTTTTTTCCCATTTGGTCTGGGTACAGGCCGACAAAGCGATAATTGCTGCGGCGAAAAGGATGAATCGTCTCATTGAGTTATCTGATATTTGGTGAACATTCATAAGTCCGGCAGGAAATGGCCTCCGGTGGTTATAGCTTATTTCCAGTAATTTCAGCCACAAAGGTAACGAATTAACGCTCTTTTGCCTACTTTGCCGTGTACGAAAAGGGCAGACAAATGTATGGGATAGGTAGGTGAAATGTCAAGGCAAAAAAATCCGGTGGCACTTGAATAAGCGCCACCGGAGATAAAAAGAGAACAAAACTGTAAATTATAGCGAACCCAACGAACTATTTTGTTGACTTATACTTAGCGGTTCTGGCATCGTTAATCACACCGTTCCAGTTCAATCCAAAGGCAAAATCGTAAACATTGCCATCTGCGTCACTGTAGCATTGCATGTCGCGCGGAACATCCTCGAACTGTTCTTCCACGGTTTTCATATCGGCGGGCATCTGGAAGGGCAGCAGCGCCGAAGGTTCGGCTGCGCCGGTAATCAAATCCAGAATAGCCTGATCCTGCACACCCATGTGAATGAGCATCGCACTGGCGCTCTTTTCTATTTCAGCAAAAACCATAGGATTGGATGTTTTTACCACCACTACAACCGGTTTATTGCCCATTTTGGCCCGGGTTTCAACTACGGCCTTCATATCGTTGAGGTTGGTGGCCTGCGATGTTTTGCCTTTGTACGAACGGTTGGTGAAGTTTTCGAACGGACTGCCACCTCCAATACTGGTTTCGCGGGCAAACTCAGCTTTGTAAGGGCCGTATTGCAGCGAGATAGGTACATAACCATTCCCGTTTTTGGCTGCATCGTCGGCTGAATAACCTACGCCGCCTTTCGGATTTTCGATGCAAACCAATGCGAAGTCAGCCTCTTCAGGTTTTTCAACCACCTGAAAGTATTTGGCTGCCACGGCTGGGTTTACGGCATCGACCCATTTTTCGGGTGACTCTACTCCGAACCAATTTCTCCCACCCGGGATAAATTTCCGGGGAATGTATACTTTGGCCTGCTGCTTCACCGGCAGGGTTTTGTTTTGGTTCTTTAACATCACCACCGAACGGATTTGCGCATCAAAACCTGCTTTCATAAAATCGGGGTTGCCAACTGTTTTTTCGGTCTGTGCGATATCAAGATAGGGGTTTTCGAAAAGGCCTACTCTAAAGATGTTCTTGAGCAATCGTACGGCTGACTGTTCAAACCGTTGGCGCATCATTGCCTCGCCATGTTCGGCAACGCCCATTTTGTAAGCTTCGAGAACGGGGCCCATTTCATTATTTCCACCAAACTGGTCTACGCCGGCATCGATGGCTTTGTAATGGCGTTCGGCTTCCGTCAGGGTTTCAACGCCCCAACATTTTCCTTCGAACAGATAAACATTGCGGGCATCTTTGGTAATCATCCAGTCGGTACAAACCACACCGTCGTAACCATATTTGCCGCGCAGGAGATCTGTAATCAGATATTTGTTGTAACTGTTGCCTACATTTTCGTTATTCACAGTGTCCTGATTGAAGGAGATGGTATAGTAGGGCATTACTGCCGAAGCCATTCCGGTAGCCCCCTCCAGTTTCATCGCCCCTTCGGTGAAGGGTTTCAGATGGTCATTCATATTGTTGCCGGGATAGACGGCATAGGCACCGTAGCCAAAGTGGGCATCGCGGCCGCCCTCTTCGGGACCACCGCCTGGCCAGTGTTTAATCATGGCATTGACACTCTTGTAGCCCCATCCGCCTGACAGCTCATCGCTACCGGTTGAGGTTTGAAAACCATCGACATAGGCCCTAGCCATATCGGTAGCCAACAGCGGGTCTTCGCCCATGGTTCCGTCGAAACGGCTCCAGCGAGGCTCGGTTGCCAGGTCGATTTGTGGGGAGAGGGCCGTGGCAATACCCAAAGCCCGATATTCGGCAGCAGCAATCTGCCCGAACTGTTTCATCAGAGTGGGGTCGAACGAGGCGGCTATGCCTAACGTTCCGGGCCACATCGAAATCTTGCCGCCGGCGCCGGCGTTGTATTCGGCATACGAGTCGCTGCCATGGCGTGGGTCTGAACTGTTGTTGGCCGGAATTCCCATCCCGATTCCTTCGACCAGCGCTTGTGCATTATTGTTCCACTGAGCAGCTACGGCAGGAGATTCGACTGTGGTAATCAGCACATGGCGCAGATTATCGTTGGTAAGAAATTTCTTTTGCTGGTCGGTCAAATCGGATGATGTGAGACCACTCTCCTCAAGTGGTTTGCCGTTGTAAGTTCCGGCACCAAAGCCACCGCTGCGCGACGGGATAGATTGGTGGGCACTGTAGAGCATCAGGCCGGCAATCTGTTCGATACTCATTTTCGAGGCTAAGTCTTTAGCCCGCTGGTCGAAAGGCTGTCGCCAATCTTCATATATATCCAGTTTCCCGTTTTTATTCAGGTCTTTAAAGGCCAGACGGTCCACCGTGAGGATTTTTACCCCTGAACCGGGTGAATAGCCTAGTGTCTGTCCAGCTTCGTTGCGGACGAGATTAAAGTTTCCTTTGTTCTCTTCGCTCCATTTTGGGCTACAACCGGCGGCTGAGAAGAGAATCAGTGCCGTAGCAGCCAGTAATTTGTGATTGGTTATCATTTTCTTCGGTTTAATGGGTATTGATTATCAAGATGATTTCGGTATCGTTGTCTGATTATAGAACAGTTGGAAAAAAGCAAAACTCCTCCCGCGAAGGGAGGAGTTTGAAAAGAGGGGGCTATTTTTTCAGCACGGCAATCGGCTGAGTAGGGGTCAATGACTTGGATACTTTTCCTGCATTTATTTCGGATGCAACTTTGAAAGTTGCCTGTTGTTTGATATTCAGCGACGAAGCAGCTGCCATCAATTGATAATCTCCTGCTTCGACCACCCAGGCAGAGGTGGCATCGTTGAATGAAGCGATATCTTTCGATTCGATTTTGAAGGTGAGCGTTTGCGATTCGCCCGGATTCAGCAGTTTGGTTTTGCCAAAAGCAACCAGAACCTGTTCGGGTTTGTTCAGTTGGCCAGCCGGCGCTTTCACGTAAATTTGAACCGCTTCGCGCCCTGCTACCTTTCCACTGTTTTTAATTTCGATGGAGGCGGTGATTTCACCGTTGAAACTACTTTTGTCCACCTTTAATTTGCCGTAGTTGTAACTGGTGTACGACAACCCATAGCCAAATTCGTAAGCTACCGGCACGTTGAAGGTGTTGTAATAGCGGTATCCAACGTAGATATCCTCTTCGTAAACAATTTGCCACGGTACGCGGCGCATAAACGAGAATCCCGAAAGGTCGGCAGCGTTATCGACTACATCCGATTTTATTTCGGTTCCCGGGAAGTTTTTGGCGGTAGGCGCATCGGCATAAGCTTTGGGAATGGTAACAGCCAGTTTGCCCGACGGATTGACTTTCCCCGAAAGGATATCGACAACCGAGTTTCCACCCTCCTGTCCGGGTTGCCATGCCAGCAGAATGGCATCAGGAATCTGGTTCCAGCTTACCATTTCAATTACACCGGCGATGTTCAGTACCACGACAGCTTTCTTGCCTTTGGCACGGAAAGCCTCGGTAACGGTTTGAATCATTGCTTTTTCGGTAGCTGTAAGGGAGAAATCGCCTTCGGCGGTGGTTCTGTCCTGTCCTTCGCCGGCATTCCGGCCAATGGTAATTAGCGCGATATCGCTCTTGGCTGCCATTTTATCAGCCAATTCCTTACTTACCTCCATTTCGGCCACAGGCTCTTTTCCACCCATCAGGGCGGCAAGGAAATTCTTCGGTTTGTGGGTCGCTTTGGTGGCTTTGATATATTGCTGATAGAGGGTAGAGAGCTCCTCTTCGGCAGTAAAGCCTCCATTTTTTAGCCCGTCAATCAACGAAATGGTGTAGGCTTCGTTCACATCGCCGCTACCGGTACCGCCAGCGATAAAATCATACGAAGTATTTCCAAAGGCTGCAATATTCTTCACTTTTGAAGAGAAGGGAAGGGTATTTTGTTCGTTTTTCAACAACACCATCCCATCGGTGGCTACCTGACGGGTAACGGCCGCATGGGCTTTTAAATTGGGTTTATTGCTGTTTTTGTACTGGTTGTAGTGCGGGGTCAGTAGCATGACTCTCAGAATGCGTTCCACATTGGTATCGAGCACTTTTTCATCCAGTTTACCTGCTTTGACGGCTGCAAGCAACTCGTCGATTTGTTTGGGTGTTCCGGGCTGAATCATATCGTTTCCGGCAATCATTTGTGCCGTAACATCGCTGCCGCCACCCCAGTCGGTCATCACATAGCCTTTAAAACCCCAGTCGTTCCGGAGAATTTTGGTTAGCAAGTCGTGACTTTCGGAAGCATAGATGCCGTTGATTTTGTTGTACGACGACATCACGGTCCAGGGCTGGGCCTCTTTTACTGCAATTTCGAACCCTTTCAGATAGATTTCGCGCAAAGCCCTTTCACTGACGATGGTGTTAACCGACATGCGGTTGGTTTCGGAGTTGTTGGCCGCAAAGTGTTTAATTGAGGTTCCTACTCCGTTCGACTGAATGCCGTTGACCATTGCGGCTGCCATTTTACCGGCAATCAATGGATCTTCGGAATAGTATTCGAAGTTACGGCCGCAAAGCAGGTCGCGCTGAATGTTGAGGGCAGGTGCAAGCAATACGTCGGCACCATACTCTTTAACCTCGCTGCCCATCGCCTTGCCCACGCTGGTAACCAATTCGGTATCCCATGTTGAGGCCAAAACGGTTCCGATCGGGAAGGCTGTGCAATAGAATGTGCCATCAACACCCTTTCGAATGGGCGAGATTCTTAATCCGGCGGGGCCATCGCACAATACCTGCGTGGTAATGCCCAACGATGGATACTCAGATGAGTTGCCTGCTGCACCGGGTACAAAAGTTCGAATACGATCGACCATTGCTTTGTATTCAGGGTCAGTATTTTCCTCCTGTTTGAACATCGGGCCCATCATCTTTTTGATGGAATCAGGCAGTTCGAAATACATTCCTGTTCCAATCAGCAACTGGGCTTTTTGGGTCAGCGTCATTTTCGAGACAATTCCTTTGATTTTTTGTTCGTCGGCAATGTCATTTTTTTGGGCACTTACCTGCGAAACACCTGCCATCAGGAGCAGGAATATCAGAATCATTCGGAATGAGAATAATTTCAATAATTTGATTTTCATGAGAATAGATTTAAAAACGTATTTTTAGTATGTCGATATGACACAATGATAGATTTTTAATTTGAATAAACAATAAAGTGGCCCTTTTAATGGTTTATTCGCAATTGTCAACCTATTGGTCATGAAAGCAGTTTTCGAGCTTCGCGATCGGGGTCATTTTTCAGTTCCGGCTTGTCGTGTAGCATCATTGTTTCGCCGTTGGCAGGGGTATAGGCTTTCCAGTTGGGAAGTCCGCCACCATTGGGGTCACCTGTTTTCATAAACTGTAACAATGCCCCCGACATTTTTTCGGCAAGCACCCTGGGCCGTTTGCCTCCGCCGGTATGGGTGAGCATCAGATCGGTGTTGGCAAACCAGAAACAGATGTCGAGACAGTGGAATGCACGCATCCGGTTATTGAAAAGTGGCGGTTCCCAGCCAAACCAGGCGAGGTAAACAGGTGCATTCTGAGTGGCTTTGGCATTGGCGGTATCGATAACCCCTTTGCGGCTACTGCTCACCAGAGTCATAATTTCGATGGGTTTGGCATCGGTAAATACTTTGGCGTAGCCATCGTAAACGGCTGCTGCTTTGTCGCCAAGGCCGCCACCCATTCCGGCCCGCTGGGTCAGCATCTCAATGGCTTTCTCACGGGTAATTTTCTCCATTTCGGGCATGGTTCGGGCCATTCCCCATTCGTGAAAAGTGGTACAAATCAGCATCGGTATGTTCGCCGAAAGGCCGTTGGGTTCGGCATAAAACTGACCTTCGGTGATATTTCGCCCATCGGCAACAGGAGCGAAATCACCGTGCATTCCGGGTGTACCGATTTCGGTGGCAGCTTTTTGTGCAGCCTTGTTGGCCAGCAACAGATAATCTTTCCAGGGCATCTCCTGAAGTTTGTCCACTTCGCTTTCGGTCAGTCCGGCTTCCTTCAGAATATAGCCACCTATTTTCGCTGAATAGTTTTTGTCCATTGCCTTGATGGTAGAACCACTCAGCGGGACAGCCTTGTGAAACAAACCTTTGGCTTTGGGCATGGCTGTGAGCACACACACTTTGGCCCCACCGCCCGATTGCCCCATAATGGTAACATTGCCGGGGTCGCCTCCAAAGTTGGCAATATTGTCGCGCACCCATTCGAGGGCTGCAACCATATCGAGTGCCCCAACATTGCCTGAATCGGCATATTTGCTTCCTCCAACAGCTGACAAGTCGGAAAAACCAATGGGCCC
The DNA here is from genome assembly GCA_964404205.1 of uncultured Prolixibacteraceae bacterium. Taxonomy (GTDB): domain Bacteria; phylum Bacteroidota; class Bacteroidia; order Bacteroidales; family Prolixibacteraceae; genus CAZWBR01. Next base: position 10,825 of record CAYOJD010000019.1, on the reverse strand, counting down.
CAACCGGTGGTTGATGGAGACAAATACGATATTTCCCTTGCGGCTAAGGTTTTCGCCGTCGTAACCATCCTGTTCAATGCCATTGCCGTTGGTATAGCCGCCACCATGAAGCCAGACCAGTACCGGCCTTTTTTTGGTATCGGTAGCTGGGGTCCAAATATTCAGTTTGAGACAATCTTCGCTCACATCGTCGTAGTTCCAATGGTCGACAAACGACGACCAGGCGTTGCTGTAACGGTTGTCCATGATTTGCGGAGCGGTGTTTCCCCACCAAACGGTCGGTAGGGTATTGTCCCATGGTTTGGGGGGTCGTGGTGGCATAAAGCGGTTTTTACCCGAGGTGTCGGCACCGTAAGGAATTCCCCTGAAATTAAAAATCCCACGAAGGATAAATCCCTGAACTTTGCCATACTGGGTTTGGGCAATGGCAATGTCGTCGCCTACAAACAGTTGTTGGTCGTCGGTATCGGCTGCCATAGCCGGGTTTGCCGAAAGGGCAAAAGGTACTGCTGATAGTGTAAGTCCGGCACTTCCGGCTGCTGCGGTTTGGAAAAATTTACGTCGGCTTGTTTTCATTGCGTTTATTTTTTCTTTTGAATTGACACTTGGAATTCGCGTGATTGGGAAATATTCATTTTGATTAGTGTTTCCAGAAATCATGCTCATTTCATCGGATATGATTTGTTGTGGTTATTTTAGTAAAATTTCCTTTTTAAGCCTAATGTCGCCTGCCGACGCGCCTACGCACAATTGAATTGTACAAAGGTCATCGTCCCAGGCTTGTTTCTTTTCGTTCCAATATTGCAGGCTTTTCGCTGGAATTTTAAGTATAACTGTTTTTGTTTCGCCCGGATTTAATGAAACTCTGTCGAATGCTTTCAGTTCTTTTTCAGGCCATTCGACTGATGGATTGACGCGATGAACATACACCTGAGCAACTTCGTCGGCAGTGGTTTTTCCCGTATTTTTAAGGTCAACTGAAACCGCAATCACATCATCTTTTCCGTATTTTTCCTGATTTGTTTTCAAGTTGGCATACTGGAAAGTGGTGTAAGTAAGCCCGTACCCAAACGGATACATCACCTTTACCTTTTTTGTATCGAACCAGCGATAACCCACCAGCGATTCTTCGGAGTAAACGGCTGTGTTTTTAGCATCACGTTTAATTCTTTCTTTTGCTTTTTCAGCCGATTCGGTTTCAGAAACCAGGTTGGCAAAAATGTCGGCACTCTTGGCGTCCTGCGGATAATTACCCAAGGCATAGGCTGGCGAATCCTCCAGTTTCACAGGCAATGTAAACGGCAAACGTCCGCTTGGCGATATGTTTCCAACAAGCACATCAGCCAATGCATTTCCGCCTTCCGATCCGTTGAACCACGAAATCAGCAAGGCTTTCGACAATGGATTTACCACATTCAGGTCGTTCGGTGCGCCACTGGTTAATACGGTAACAATATTCGGATTAACTGCCGCAATTTTCTTCATTAATTCATCCTGTCCTGAAGGTAAAAAGATGTCCTTCCGGTCACTTCCTTCCGTTTCAACAGCACGGTTATCACCACCAACAAACAACACCAAATCAGCTTTTGCCACTACTTCGAGTGCTTCTTTGGTCAATTTTTCAGCTATTACTAGTTTTTCCTGAGCTTGTTTTTCAATTTCTTCCGGAGTTTTCTTCCTGAACATATCGGCGTAGCTAAATACTACCGGCTCATATCCTTTCGCGAAAACGATTTCAGCCTTATCGCCAATCCGGTTTTTCAAACCTTCGAGCGGGGTAACTTCGTACAAAGTTTTCACTCCGGCACCCATTCCGCCTGTGCCCATAATTTGCGTAGCATTGGCGCCAACAACAGCAATCACTGGTTTATTCTTGAGTTGCAATGGAAGAACTCCATCATTTTTCAGCAAAACAATTGATTTACTGGCAACCTGATACGCTATTTTCTGCTGAGCTGGCTGAGACGTCATTTCCTTGTTAGCTTCATTGGCCGGGATTGGCTTAATTGCCATTCTAACCCGAATTATCTCACGAACCCGCTGATTGATTATTTCTTCCGAAACTTTACCAGCTTTTACAGAATCGATCAAGGCTTGTCCGAGGTATTTCTGATCGGGCATTTCCACATTAAGTCCGGCTTTTACCGATCCTACGGTACTGTGAGTTCCGCCCCAGTCGGAAATAACCATTCCGGCAAAACCCCAATCCTGACGAAGGATTTTATTCAGAAGCACATCGTTTTCAGCACACCAGTATCCGTTAACTTTGTTGTAGGCCGACATAAACCCAAAGGCATCGCCTTCTTCAACTGTTGCCCGGAAAGGTGGAAGATAAATTTCGCGCATGGCCCGCTCTCCAACGATAACGTCTACTGTTCCGCGGTTATTTTCCTGATTGTTCAGGGCAAAATGCTTTATACAAGCAGCTACTCCATTATCCTGAACACCTTTTGTGTAACCAACAGCCAAACGAGAACTTAAGAACGGGTCTTCGCTTAAATACTCATAGGTTCTGCCACCGGTCGGTATTCTCTGGATATTAATGGCAGGCCCAAGAATCATGTCTTTCCCGCGCAAACGAGCTTCTTTGGCCATTCCTGTACCATAACTGTATGCCAGTTCGGGGCTCCAGGTAGCAGCCAATGCCGATCCGGTAGGGAAAAATGTTGCTTTGTCGGTTTCCCAGCCAAGTCCAGCCCAACCTTTGGGTTGCATTTCTTCGCGTATACCAAAAGGTCCATCGGCATAAATCATATCTGCAATGCCCAGCCGTTCGATGCCTGCCGACACAAACATAAATTTTGCATGCAACATTTCTACTTTTTCTTCAAGAGTCATCTGGTTGATGATTCCGTCGATTTTTTTGTCGTATTGAAGCAACGACGATACATGCTTTTGGGCATTTACTTGCTTTGTCAAAATCAGCAATACTGCTATTACGATTGTTAATCTATTTATTTTCATAACCTTATTCATCAATATTTATTTAAATAACTGCGTAGCAAACGTATTCAGATATACCCGCCAATTGGCCCAGGTGTGGCCCCCTTCGGTAACAAAGAACGTATGCTTTAATCCGTTGTCGGTAAGCTTTGCATCCAGCTTTTTAGCACTATCATATAAAAAATCAGCATTGCCACAGGCCAGCCAGTACATTTTATATCCAGCTTTTTTCAGTCCCTGAAGTTTGGTGTCGATATCGGGTTGTTCGCCCCACAATCCCATACTTAGAGGGCAGATATACTGAAACATGCCCGGATATTCGTTGGCTAAAGCGATGGTGTGCCCACCGCCCATCGAAAGACCTGCGATAGCCCGGTGATTAGGATCAGCAATTACGCGGTAATTCTTTTCAATAAAAGGGACAATGTCTTTTGCAAGGCTGTTTATGTAAAGATTCTGTTTTGACGGATCCCTGAAATCAAATTCACTTTCAGGAAGCATGGTGGTCTTTGCTGCCATTTGATTTGGATTTCCATTAGGCATCACACAAATCATTGGAACAGCCTGGCCTTTTTCAATCAGGTTATCCAGAATCTGACAGGCACGTCCCATGGTACTCCACGCATCTTCGTCGCCACCGGCTCCGTGCAACAGGTAAAGAACAGGATAGCTTTTTCCGCTGGTTTCGTAACCGTACGGAGTGTAAACAAACATGCGGCGGTTAATTCCGATGGTTGGCGAATCGTACCACACCTGTTGTACAGTGCCGCGTTGTTTGGCCTCAAAATAATTCTCAGTTTTTTTACCCGGAACAAGTAAAACACTTAGGTAACGGGTGCCATCGCGTTGCATAAATATGTTGGCCGGATCATTTACAGCTACACCATCAACAATAAAACTGTAGGAATAAAGTTCGGGCTCCGGAAGCGGCAGAGTGATAGACCAAAGGCCCTTCTCGTCTTTTTTGAGATTTAAACTGCTCGGTACGTCCATATTTCCGAATGACGTTTTTATCTTGACAGTTGGTGTAAATCCACCATTAATTTTCACCGTGTCGGCATTTGGAGCCATCAACCTAAAGGTAACTTCTTTTGCTCCAATTTCAGGCGAAACGATAGGTTTCTGGTTCATGAAATTTGAAAGTTCCTGGGCCTGTGTCCCCACAAATAATGCAAGGGAAAAAAAGAAGATGAGTAATTTCTTCATTGTTTCAGTTTTTAAATGTTAAGTATTATTTGACTATTAAGCAGATTCGATCTGATTGTTTTACTTAGTTATTGATTTCGTCCATTAGCTTCAACTGTTCATTAAAGGGCAGTGGGATTGCTTTGACTTCATTCCCCAGATCGATAGTCTGTGGTTGTTGGCCATCGAAAGCCGGCCACTCGGGCAATCCTTTGCCATTGGGATTTCCCGTTTTGGCAAAATTGACCCAGTATGACGACATGATATTTTCTAGATTAAAATCGATATCAGTAAACGGACGGTTCCAATATTTCAACGTGTGAAGGGCATAGCCAAATTCGGCCGAGTGAAAGGCTCCATAGTTGGGTTCGCCGGGTGGAATACGGGTAAAGAAGTAGAGCCAGGCTTTGTTGGTCCCTTTTTGCGATTGATGCTTGGCCCATGCGTAGTTATTCCACCCAAAAAAGAGTTGAGAAATCAACTTCTGCGATTGGGCTGCCTCTTCGTCGCTGTTTGCCGGAAAAAGTTGCAGAAACTTATCGGCTTTATCGCCATAGTTTTGTTTGATGGAGGCCTTAAAATCTTCGGCTTTGGCTGCCGGGCCGAACGAAACGCCATCATCGGCATTCCAGCCCGAAATCAATGGGACATCGGCTCCTTTTCCTGCCGCAAATGTTTCGGCAATTGGAGGTATAACAATATTATCGATGGTCATCCCAAAGCGGCCGGGAATTTTGAGCAAAGAGTCAGCCGGGAGCTGACGAAGGTTAGCAACCGATTTTGCACCTATTTTTTCCATTAACTCCTTTCCCGAAATTTCTGCATTTTGCAAATTGTTGCCTAAAGGATTTTGACGGGTAAAGCTGGCTCCGCTTTGTGCGATGGCTTTATGAAACAATCCTTTGGCTAACGGGGAAACTGTTAAAATATTGACACTAAACGAACCGGCTGACTGACCGGCAATCGTAACATTATCAGGGTTTCCGCCGAAAGAGGCGATATTCTCTTTTACCCATTTCAGTGCAGCAATCTGGTCGAGAATGCCATAGTTGCCCGAGGTTTTCAGTTCCGATTCGGCCGACAGTTCGGGATGGGCCATAAACCCGAAAATACCTAAACGGTAGTTGATGGTAACAAAAACAATCCCTTTGCGTGACATCGCTTCTCCATCGTAAAGCGGCACAGTGCCGGAGCCGCCCGAAAAGCCACCTCCATGTATCCAAACCATCACCGGAAGTTTTTCTTGTTCGGTTTTTGCACTGCTCCATACATTCAGATAAAGACAATCTTCGCTGATGGGTGTTTCGGGAATCAGGAATTCTTTGCTCCAGCAGAAGAAGGGAACCGGGTTGGCCTGCATGGCCGAGGCCGGTGGAGTAACGCATTCGCGAACTCCGTCCCACGGTTGAGCCGGTTGAGGGGCTTTCCAACGCAAATCGCCCAGCGGCGGTGCGGCAAACGGAATCCCCATAAAAACTTTGACTGAATGGTCGGCACTCTCTTTCCCGGAGATGAACCCGGCTGTCGTTTTTATCGATTGAATATCGATAGGGGTCTCCTTTTGAACCGAACTACAGGCCGATAAGAGAACAACCCAAAGCAGCAATATCAGATTTTTCATAATGAGATGAGTTATTTTTGATAACAATTCGAGACAAACGGCAGCGCAATGTAGAGTGCAGAGTGCCAGTACGACCAGGTGTGGCCACCGTCGCGGATGCGTACCTGCATGGGTATACCGGTATTTTGCATGGCCATAATCAGTTCGAGATTGGGCTTAAAGGTAAAATCGTCATCGCCGCAATCGATAAACCAGTCGACCGTTTTCATGGCTTCAACTTTAGCGGCATCGGCATCTTGTACATATTTAACGCAGTTGTTCTGCTCAATCAGTTGGTTCATTTTCATCCTGACAGGGTCGTTGGTGTTGAGCCACCGCAACTCTTTCTGATGATAGAGATAACCGCTCATGGCATAGGCTACGCAAAAGTATTCGGGATGATGCGAAGCATAGACCAAAGTACCACCGCCTCCCATAGAGAGGCCGGCAATGGCCCGATATTTTTTATCGTTAATGATGCGATAATTGGCTTCCATATAGGGAATTAACTCCTGAAAGAAATAATCTTCGTATCTCCAGCCATCGCTGTTGAAATAGTTCATAAATGTTTTCCCCGCTTCTGGACAAACGATAATCATTTCAGCAGCCTCGTTGGCATCTGTCAATTGGTTGGCTACTTCGGCCAAACGACCTTGTTCCGGCCAATCCTTATGGCTGCCCCCACCGCCATGAAGCAGATAAAGCACCGGATATTTTTTATCGGGATGGGTGGTGTACGATTTGGGAAGATAGATGGCAAACTCCCGTTCCTGATTCAGGATTTTGCTGGGCATGGTTTTATATTCCACCTTTCCGGTGACAGGCCATTGTGCCAACGCGCAGGTTACGACAGACACCAAAAAAAATGTGCTGATTAATCTCTTCATCTCTATTGCTTTGTTGAATTAATAATCTCTTTTCCAAATGCCATACAGTCGCTCCGTTTCAAATTGTCATACTCAGGCATGTTGAACCCTTTCAGCATTTTACGTGCTTCATCGTCCATCAACCCATAAGTTACACGACCTAAGAATACTTTTGAAACGACGCTCTTTACCTTGCATAATTTAGCCAGACGATTGTCGATTAGCTCAGTAGTTTGTTGTGGTGTTGGCGGTTTCATCATATTTCCGCAAACCACAAAAAGGCCGCAGATTCGGTTTTTTAGAATGGGATTGTTTCTTCCGAGATATTTTTTCATCTCCTCCGAAACTTCACCGCCTCTGATTGACCCGCCTACAATGATATTTTGATAACCCGATAAATCGGGGTTTTCGCGGACATCGAACACATTGGCAATGCCGTCCATTCCCTCCGAGATCCAAATCGCCGCATCGCGCGACGAGCCGCACCATGTGCTGTAAAGAATAGCCCATTTTTTGTCATTTTTTGTAGGATAATACTCCAGTGCTGAGGTTTTTTTGCTCAGGACAAGGGCTCCGACTCCCAGCAAACCAATTTTGAAGAATTGTCGTTTATTCATCCCTTTTTATTTTGAAAATCCGTTGGAGATAAATGGCAGCGCGATATAAAGTGCCGAGTGCCAGTATTCCCAGTCGTGGCCACCGTCGCGTACGCGCAACTGGCAGGGGATTTGGGCTTTTCGCATCTCGCGATAGAAGTCGAGGTTCACATCGAAAAGAAAATCATCGTCGCCGCAATCGACGAACCAGCGCACCGATTTCAGTTTTTCTTTTGTTGCTTCGCTTGCATTGGCCACAAATTTCACACAATGGTTTTCGATAACCGTACGGTTTAGTTCATCAATTTTTGGGTCGTTCATTTTCAATCCTCCGCCCGGTTCCAGTCCCATCAAGGCACTCATGGCATAGGCCGACGAAAACATCTCGGGATGTTTCTGGGCGTAAACGGTTGTTCCTCCTCCGCCCATCGAAAGCCCGGCAATAGCCCGATGCTGTTTGTCGCCGATAACCCGGTATGTTTTTTCGATATAGGGAAGAAATTCGGTAAAGAAAAAGGTCTCATAGTTCCAGCCTTTCATGTCGAAATAGCCATTCCATTCGCGACCGGCATCCGGAACGATAATTATCATCTCAACGGCATCCTCCGAGTCGATAAGTTTGTTGGCAACGTCCTGCAGGTGGCCGCGTTGCACCCAGCCATTGTTGTTGTCGAATACTCCGTGCAGCAGATAGAGAATCGGGTATTTTTTTTCGGGATTCGTGGTATAACTTTTAGGCAGATAAACAGAATATTGGCGATAAATTTTTAGGACAGCGCTCTTCATGCTGTCAACCTTTACCTGGCCTTGAGGTGGCATGCCGGGAAACTGGGCAAACGAGGCCAATGTTACCAGCACGATTACTGCTGTTGAAAAGATTTTCTTTCTCATGATGTTGTTTTAGTTAATGTTGTCCGGGTCGTAAACAATACTGGCGTTGCCGTTGGTAACTATCATCGGGTTTTGTGCCCCAACCGGAACTTTAACCGCATAGGGCTTTCCTTCGGGGGCTGTTCCCTGCGACAGCTGTTCGGCCAATGTTCTCATCTCGGTCATGTAGCTTTTGTCGAAGGCTTTTTTGACATAGGGATAGTGGCCGCAGTAAATTTTAGTAATCCCATGGTCCATCAGTGCCTCCATCTTGCGGCACGATTCAGCGTAGATAGCCATCGAAACATGGGGTTGAAGTTGCATCCAAACCTGACCGGAGCCAAAAGCATCGCCCGAGTAACAATTTCCCTTTTCGCGGTCGAGCAGCACGATAGAGCCCGGAGTATGTCCGGGAGTAAAAAAAGCTTCTATGGTTGTTCCACCCAAATCGAATTTTTCGCCATCATTCACGTAGTTAACTTTTCCGTTATATGCCACCTTCATGGTTCGCATCAGCACGGTATCACCTGGGTGAAAATAAATCTTATCGAAGTATTTGATGTTTCCGGCATGGTCGGGATGAATATGGGTAATCATTACCAGTAAAGGTTTTTGGGTGATAAGTCGTATCACCGAGTCGAGCTTTTCACATTTGGTGCCGGTGTCGATTAGCATCGCTTTTTTGGAGCCTTCGATAATATACATGGTGGTGTTGTCCGAAGTTTCGACCACCCACATATTGGCTTCGAGTTGGCTGATGGTTACATCGTTGTTCTTGAAAACCTGGGCCGAAACGGCAAGCGATACGACAAGAAACAGAACCGTAAGAGGCGATTTGAGCATCATTTTGATCTTTGTTTGGTTGTTGGGTTTGCTTTTAGCTAAAAAAGAACCCGAAGGCAATTAAGCAGGGCTTAAACCTTCGGGTGGTGAGCTGTTTTGTTATTGGAAGAGAAGCGGGGCAAACTGCGACAGATAAACCCTCCAGTTGGTCCAGGTGTGGCCACCTTCAGTTTCAACATAGGTATATTTCATACCCATTTTATCGAGTTTGGCGCGATATTCGACTCCCGACTGGAATAGAAAATCGGTTTTACCCATCCCTATCCAGTAGAGTTTATACCCATTTTTCATCTGTTTTTCAAGGGTTTGGTCGAAATTTTCGTACACTTTCGAAGTGACCTGACCATTGGGCAAGATGGCAGCCGAAAAGAGTCCTACGTAGTCGAAAGTATTGGGATAGAAACGGGAAATATGGAGCGAATGGTAACCGCCCATAGACAAACCGGCAATGGCACGACCCGATTTCTCGGCCTTTACGCGATAATTGCTTTCAACAAATTTGATGACATCGGTGAAAGTCTCTTCAAATTTGCCATCCATCGTATTGGGCAATTGCATGGAAGGTTTGCTGAATCCGAGGTTCGATTCTCCCGGAGCTGCTTCCTGCGCTACATTGCCATTGGTCATCACCACAATCATCGGTTTGGCTTTGCCTTGGGCAATCAGGTTGTCCAGAATTTGAGCCGTACGGCCATAGTTAATCCAGGCTTCCTCGTCGCCACCCATTCCGTGCAACAGGTACAATACCGGATATTTCTCCTTGCTGGTTTCGTAACCTGCAGGAGTATAGATGGTCATGCGGCGTTCCATGCCGTTGCCGGGCGAATTGTACCAGCGACGGGCAACTGTTCCGTGTGGTACTTTATTGACCGAGTACAAATCGCCTTTATCCCCGCTAACAATAAAGATACTGAATACGGAAGCCACGTCGCGAATCATGTATACGTTGCTTGGGTCGGTTGATTTGAAACCATCGACAATGACGTTGTAGGTATACAAATCCGACTCTAATGGTTGTGTGGTGTAGCTCCAAACGCCATCGGCTCCTTTTGCAAGGTTGGCATTGCCGGGTACTTCGAACTCGCCCCACTGGGTTTTCATTTTAACTTTCGGTGTGAAGTCGCCGGTAATCTGAACTGAATCGGCTGCCGGAGCATGAATACGGAAGGTTACTGTTCGGTTGGCATTAATTTCGGGAGAGACAATCTGAGCCCCGCCAAAGAGGGCCTGCTGCGCTGTTGCTACCATGCTGAACAGAAAAATTACAATAACAATGGAAAGGATTCGTTTCATTGAATAGACATTTTAAAAATTGGTGGATAGAATATTTAATCTTTATATCTGAAAATCATTTAATTAATTTAGAGGTAGTAGTAATTCTCGATGCGTAGCAATGACACAATGAAGATGCAAAAAAATCTTGATAAGGAAATGATAAAACGTACAATTGATAACAACTAAATGTAAAATCGTGGACTTGTTATTGTTAATTAACTGTTAATGAGTTCTATATGATTGCGCTTCGAGTGTTCGATTGAATAAATGGCGGATCTTTTCTTAACTGTAAACCGAAACTGTATGATTCAAGCTAAATGTTCACAGACTGGTTATCGTCCAAGTAGGTAACACCACCTTTTTAACTAGCCAGTTTCACCCTTTAGAGGGGGCCTCAACGGGGAGTTAATGCGGAGTTGAATAGGTGCAGTAGTCCTTTTTATCCGATGGGCTGGGCATCAATAATGCGATTGTCTATTACCGGGGTAGGGGTTCTGTCAGGATTTTGTTACCGGCCTTGTCAAAGTAGGTACAACTCATTTTATCGAGGTGAACGACCCATTTTCCGATGCCGGTTTCGGCACAATGGCGGCAAAAGGTGAAATAATCGGTTTGGCCTTGCTGGTGAATTTTCAAATAGTGGCTGA
>CAYOJD010000018.1:4844-33121 GCA_964404205.1 uncultured Prolixibacteraceae bacterium | reverse complement strand
GAGATTGTCGGGATGCTCCGGTTTGCCCAACTCTACAGTGAAGAGGTTTGCGCTATTTCCTATACTTCGGGCACCTCGGGCTTTACCAAAGGGGTGATGATTCCGGCCCGCAGCATCTGGTCGAACATTATCTATGCCAACGAGCATATGCCGCTAAAGGCAGGCGACAGGTTGGTTTCGTTCCTTCCTATGGCCCATGTTTTCGGCTTGTTGTTCGACTTTCTTTGGCCGGTAGGCCTTGGTTGCCATATCACTTTTCTGACAAAACCGCCTACTCCTCAGGTTATTGTGAAAGCATTCGAAGAGATAAGGCCCAACCTGATACTGACTGTTCCGCTGGTGATCGAGAAAATCTACAAGAAAAATATCTTGCCCACCATTAGCAAACCGGCTGTAAAAGTGATGCTGGCCATACCGGGTATTTCGGCTATCCTTCGGAAGAAGATTAAAGCCAAACTGGTCGAAACATTTGGTGGCGAGTTTCACGAAATCGTGATTGGCGGGGCGCCGTTGAGCAAAGAGGTTGAAGATTTCTTCCGTTCGATACGTTTCCCCTTCTCGATAGGGTATGGGATGACCGAATGTGGCCCGCTGATCTCGTACGAAAACTGGGACAAAACCCGTGCATCGTCGGCCGGACGTTTGGTCGACCGTATGGAATTGCGCATCGATTCAGAAGATCCCTATCATGTGGTGGGCGAGATTATGGTGCGCGGCATGAATACCATGCTGGGCTATTACAAAAACGAAGAGGCTACCCGTGCAACGCTGGTCGAGGATGGATGGCTTCGCACCGGCGATTTGGGGGTTACCGATGCCAACCAGTTTATCTACATTAGAGGCCGTTCGAAAAATATGCTGTTAGGCCCGTCGGGACAAAACATTTACCCTGAAGAGTTGGAAGCCAAACTGAGCAATATGCCTTATGTGCAGGAGTGTGTGGTGGTCGACCGTGGCGGTAAACTGACAGCGCTTATCTATCCCGAGAAAGAGGCGGTCGAAGCAAAAGGGCTGACACCACAACAACTGCTTGCCGTGATGAACGAGAACCGCGTACATGTTAACCGTGAGTTGCCCAAATATGAGCAGATTGCCAGCTTTGAACTGGTGGAAACAGAATTTGAAAAGACCCCCAAGCGGAACATCAAACGATATTTGTATCAGTAGTCCATACGGACAAGAAGCGGTGTCCTTCGTTGTTGAAATGCGAAGCAAGCCGATAAAAGAAAACCGGGCAGAAGAAAAACTTACTGCCCGGTTTTTTTATTGTATTACTTCGATATGGTTATACCAAAGTATAAGGAGCGCGATATTCGTAGTGGAGCAGTTTGGCTGCAGCACCATCGGCATCGTCAACAAATGTTTGGGTAGCCGGATCCCATTTGATGGTCTTCTTCAGTTCGCAGGCAATGTTGCCCAGTGTGCAGCAGGTACAGCTGCTATGGCCGGTTTCAACCGGGACAACCGGGTCGACATGTTTGCGAACCGCTTCAACAAAGTTGATCTGATGTGGAATTTTGGTTTCGTACGGGCCTTCTTCCTTCTTCTCATCAGCAGGCATCAAAGCCGGGTCTGATGCGTTGAAATAGCCACGGGAAACTTCAATCCATCCGTTTTTGCCCCAGAATTTTACCCCTTTGGTCATTTTTTCGTCGAAAGGTTCAGAGGTCATCACCACGCCGTGGGCATATTTGTAGGTCATATATTCCGTGCCGTCGCCAATTGGTGAGATTTCAACCGGGCCGCTGCCGTCCATCTTCAGTGCCCATTGGGCTACGTCGAACATGTGTGCACCCCAGTCGGTCGTGAAGCCGCCGCCCATCTCTTTATACCAACGCCAGCCGCCCCAGAATTGTTCATTCTGTTCAGGGTCGACGGTAATTGGCGGGTTCAATTCTTTGTTGTAGTGAATATTGGCGTTGAGCGGCCCTAACCATTTGTCCCAGTTCAGGTCGGCAGGAACTTCTTCAACCGGCAGGTCGTAAGGTTTTGGAGGGGCGCCAATGTAGGCATTGATTTTTTCGAGGTCCCCAATTTTGCCGGTCTGCACCAGTTCTATGGCACGCTGGAAATTCGGGTCCGAACGCTGCTGGCTGCCGATACCGAGAATACGGTTGTTTTCGCGAACGGCTTTAACCAGTTCCTGGCCTTCTTTAATGGTAAAGGTCATCGGTTTTTCGAGATAAACGTCTTTGCCTGCTTTTACTGCGGCAATGGCAATAATGGCATGCCAGTGGTCGGGGGTAGCAATTACAACCGCGTTGATGTCTTCGCGTTTGAGCAGCTCTTCGTAGTTTTCATAAATATCGACTTTAGCTTCTTTGCCAGCCTTGGCATAAAAATCTTTTACCCTTTTTTCGAAGCGAAGGCGTTTGACACCATAAACATCGCTTCCGGCAAGTACTTCTACACCAGGAACCTGAAGGAACCCGTTGAGAAGGAACATGGCCTGTTGGCCCAGTCCGATAAAACCCAAACGAACATCAGCCGGCGGGGCAACCGGTTTGGTTTGGCAACTTGACATCACACCGGGAAGCATTGCCATGGTGGCAGTTCCCAATACCGATGTTCCGATAAATGAACGACGGCTTAATCCCTTTTTGATCTTTTCTGTCATGATTGTTTTAAAATTGGTTGAATTTTGGATAAAAATAAAACAAAATTTGGATGCCGGAAAGTTGTTGCTTATCAAAAAGTGTAAAAAATAAGATATCGGAAAACTATTTGCACTACCGGCTGTTGACTGGCCTGATTGAATTCAATAATAATCTTATAATGAAAAATATAAACGATAATAATCTTTTAGGCTATCACTCCTGAGCCAACCAGTTCGTCGCCATCGTACCAGGCTGCAAACTGACCCGAGGTAATTCCCCGCTGTTCTTCGTCGAAAAGAATATACAGCCCCTCTTCTTCGCGGTACATGGTTCCTTTTTCGAGTGGTTGCCGGTAGCGGATACGGAACTCATATTTACGCTCTTCACCTGTTTGCAGTGCCAGTTCCGGCCTAATCCAGTGAATCTCTTCGTTCGGGACGAAGAGTCCGGGACGGTACAATCCGGGATGTTCTTTGCCTTCGCCAACATAAATAATGTTGCGCTGCACATCGGTAGCCAGCACAAACAACGGTTCTGTATGGCCACCGATATTGAGCCCTTTACGTTGTCCAATGGTATAGAAATGGGCACCATTGTGTTCGCCAATAATTTTGCCGTTCCAGGGCTTGAAAGGAAAAGGGGCACAAAGTTTCTTCCGGTTTTCGCGGCTGCGGTCGGTTATTTTTTTGCGTGCATTAAGCAACGCCGGTATCTCGATTACATTCCCTTTTTGGGGTTCGAGTTTTTGTTGCAGAAAAACAGGCAGATCGACTTTTCCAACAAAACAAATCCCCTGCGAATCTTTTCGCTCGGCAGTAATAAGGCCCTGCTGACGGGCAATTTCGCGCACTTCGGGTTTCAACAGGTGGCCTATCGGGAAGAGTGCCCTCGACAGTTGTTGCTGGTTCAGCTGGCACAGAAAATAGCTTTGGTCTTTGTTGGGGTCGCTGCCAGCCAATAACCGATAGCTTTTGTGCCCATCGGTTTCTGTAACTTCGCGGCGGCAGTAATGGCCTGTGGCAACATAGTCGGCACCCAGCTCGATAGCTTTCTCCATAAACATGTCGAATTTGATCTCACGGTTACAAAGCACGTCAGGATTGGGTGTTCGTCCTTTTTCGTATTCGGCAAACATATATTCGACCACTCGTTTACGGTAGAATTCCGACAGGTCGACCACATGAAAGGGAATGTCGAGTTTGCGGGCAATCATTTCAGCAAATACCACGTCGTCTTCCCAGGTGCAACTTGAGGTAAGGGTACCGGTTTGTTCTTTCCAGTTGATCATAAACATGCCGAAAACATCGTACCCTTGTTGTTTCAGCAACCAGGCAGCCACACTTGAGTCGACACCGCCCGACAAACCAATGCAAACTTTTTCTTTCATCGCTGCAAAAATACCTTTTTTCGATGGAAAACCAGCATCCTAACGGTTGACCGAACCTTTTCAGCAATAATCGAGAATATGTTGCCGGCAGTGTTGGCAGTTTCCATTGTGGTCGAGACCAATTACTTCTGCCCTATAGCCTTCGCGCGAAATGACCTTCGTCCCGCAGTTGTCGCAATAGGTACTTTCGTGGATGTTGTTGACGGCATTGCCCAGATAAACAAAAACAAGATGTGCTTTGGCAATTTCGAACAGATCGAAAAGGGTGCTGAGTGGTGTTGCCGAAACGCTGAGCTTGTAGTTTGGAAAATATCGGGAGATGTGGAGTACCGTTCGCTCACCGGTTTCAGTAGCAATCCATTTCACCATCTTCTCAAAATCGGTATAATTGTCGTTCAATCCGGGTATCACCAAGTTGGTTATTTCGAGGTGCTTGCCTGACTCGGAAATCTGTTTCAGGCTTTTTTTTACCGGTTCGAGCCTGGCCTGGGTTACGCCACGGTAAAAGGTATCGGTAAAGGCTTTTAAATCGACGTTCAGGGCATCGATAACCGGTAAAAGTTTGGTCAACGGTTTTTGGTTGATGTATCCGTTGGTTACTAAAACCCTTTTCAGTCCGTAGTTCCCGGCCAGTTCGGCAATATTGAGGATATATTCGTACGAAATGACCGGCTCGTTATAGGTGAAAGCAATACCGATATTATTGGGTATACGGCGGGCCATCTCCACAATTTCGCTGGCAGTGTAGGTTTTGGTAGCCGGTCGAAAATTGTTGGCCTGTGAGATACGATAGTTTTGACAGAAATTGCATTTCAGGTTACAACCAACCGTGCCTACCGACAAGATTTGAGTGCCGGGATAGAAGTGGAACAGTGGTTTTTTTTCGATTGGATCGACACCTAACGACGAAACTTTCTCAAAAAGTTCGCTATAGAGCACTCCTGACCGGTTGGACCTGACGTGGCAAATTCCCCGTTCCCCGTCAGCAATCAGGCAACTGTGCGGACAAAGCTGGCATTGAACTACACCATTTTCGAGTAATTGGTAAAAATCTGCCTGTTTCATTTTTCAACTCCTCTTTGTTACAAATGTACGATATCTGCATTTCAGATAGAATGGTTTCAACTGTTTAATAAAAAGTTTGTGGTATTTTTGGGCTGATGAAACGTTTCGAAGAGATACTCAATGCGGCTGCTTTTACTCACGGTGATTTAGTTCGGTTACTCAAAGCTGAAGGGGAAGAGATTGCCCTTTTGTTTGAAAAATCGACGGCAGTTAAAGCGCAACATATTGGGAAAAGGGTTTGGTTTCGCGGACTGGTCGAGTTTTCGAATATTTGTGAGAAAGATTGCCTCTATTGTGGTATCCGCCATTCGAACAGCCATGTGAAACGTTATAACCTGAGTGATACCCAAATTCTGGAAGCAGCCCGTTTTGCCTGGGAAAACCGTTATGGTTCGCTGGTGTTGCAATCGGGCGAGATAATGCATCCGGCGTTTGCTGATAGAATCGAACATTTGCTTTGCGAAATGAAGAAGCTAACCAATGGCGAACTGGGCATTACCTTGTCGCTTGGAGAACAGCCGCACGGAGTGTATCAGCGTTGGTTTGCTGCCGGTGCACATCGCTACTTGCTTCGTCTGGAAACATCGAACCAAGAGCTCTATTCAAAAATTCACCCTGAAGACGATCATCACCTTTTCAACCGAAGAAAAGCCTGTTTGGAATCATTAAGATCGATTGGCTATCAGGTTGGCACAGGGGTAATGATTGGGCTCCCGTTTCAGACATACGACGATTTGGCCAACGATTTGCTTTTCTTCAAGGAGTTTGATGTCGATATGGTGGGGATGGGCCCCTATATCGAACATGAGGATACCCCGTTGTATGCTTCGCGGAATGAGCTGATGCCATTGCAGGAGCGCTTTAAGCTGGCTCTGAAAATGATAGCAGTATTGAGGATACTGATGAAAGATATCAATATTGCCGCAGCTACTGCCCTGCAAGCCATCGACCCTATGGGGCGTGAAAAAGCGGTGAAGATTGGTGCCAATATCATTATGCCCAATATTACCCCCGGCCTCTATCGAAATGATTATGCACTGTATCAAAACAAGCCTTGCGTAGATGAGGAACCGGCCCAGTGCCGTGGCTGCCTCGATGCCCGTATCGCGTTGGCCGATACTGAAATTGCCTATGGTGAGTGGGGCGATTCGAAACATTTCAGGCAACGCGCTCAACGGAAACGGCTGTAAACTTCTTTTTCAATTGTGGCGGCGGCCTGGGCGATTTCTGAAATTTCCCAGGATTGGTTATCTGAAAAAAGGTACATGGGAATGGCTTTTTCACCTTTACGGTATGGCGGTTGGGCATACTCCATATTGAGTCGATGAAAATGGTTTCTTTCGTAAAATGCAATCCGGCGCTGGCTGGGGCCATCGTGTTCCTTTTCTACTTCGAACAGCAACCTGGGATATTGTTTCCGGACCCATTCCAAGGCCATTGAACCATATTGTTTGCCACGTAGTTGAGGGTTGATGGCAAAATGTTCGGGAAAGGCGAATGTTCCGAAGTTCCACACAATTAGTAACCCAATAAATTGGTTGTCAACTGTAATGGCATATAATTCCATTTCTTCCAAGGGTAACATTGAGAGAAGTTGATTCTCGTTTCTGCGCTCGTTTGCAGGAAATGCTTCAGTGTAAAGTTGAATTACGGCCTGGGTTAGCGGATGTGATGCCTGTTGTATACGATCGAAAAAAAGTGACATACTGCAAGATTGAAGTATAAAAATAGAAAATCCGGTACAATATTGCACCGGATTTTCTCCATGTAGGATATTTATTCGAGCTGTTTTTTACTGAATTTTTCGAATTTCGAAAGCTCGTCAACCGTGAAGTCGCCATAGAAAGAGACCAGGCACCCGAAACTGTTTTTTTCGTTGTTGCGGATAACTACATGGCACTCTTTAACTTTCTTACCGTTGCCTTCAATCCAAAATTCACCATCATCGCCGGCATCTTTGGGTTCGGTTTTCTGATAATTCATCCCCTTCAGGCGTAACGACATTTCGTCGGCAAAATTTGATTTCAGTTTTCCCTTTGCAGGATTATAGACCATCACCCTGATTTCGCGTAAATCGCCGGTTACTCTCTTGTTTTCATCATCGAGATTGAGGTCAATGGCATCAATCATCGATTTCGAGAAGGTGAAATAGCTAAAACCATCTTCGTTGCCATACGATTCATAGATTTTATACGACTTGCTTTGACTGTTTCCGGCTATGGCTGCCAGTAGCATGGCTGCCATCATGCCTAATTTAAATAGCAGGTTCATTTTTTATTCTTTTGGGGTGTAACAGGTTGCGGAATGGCACGGTTTACCATGGTAAGCCCTTCGGGTTTCATAGTCCAGTATTTGCGTACCATATCGTTGTCCCAGGTATTGGTGGTATTTTCGACATCGTGAAGCACATCAAAGATAGTTTCATCGAAGTAAACTGTTTTGTTTTCTGGCATTTTAAGGGTCATAAAAACTTCCTGATTTCTCCAGATAGAATTTTCGGGTATCATAAACCAGGGCTGAAGGGTGATAAGCGAATCCTTGATATCGAGTTTGTATTGTATTTCGCGGGCATATTTCTGTGCTTTTTCCAGATTGTTGCCGCGCGACTGGTGTTTGATGACCAGGCTAAACTCATTGGCATCGGTTTTCTCGACAGTTAGTCTTGGCATTCCCAGCAGAAAATTCTTCCCATTCATCGATGCAACCTTCATATTGTTAAAGTTGATATTTGAGTCGTAATAATCTTTGAATTCATCTTTGCCCAGGGTAAGATAGAGGGTGTCTGACTTGGAAGTAATGGCTTCCTGCGTGGTGGCAGTCGATGTGCTTTTAAAACCGCTCAATCCTTTGGTGGTAACAAAAATCAATCCGATAAGGCCCATTAGCCATATTGCGGTTGCTGTTGAACCCACCCAATGGTTGGGCGATTTGATGTTGAAAATCATTTTAATACCAAGATAAACCAGCATAATCAGTGGAATACCAATAACGATGCCCATTGCAATCCAGAACCAGCTTAGCAACTGTCCGTCAACCAGCAGGTCGAAGTAGTGCGGGATTCCTGAGCCCCATGGGGTTATTCCGATAAACTCGTTGGTGACAAAGAGGGAAATTATCAGGGCAAAAATGGCTGCAATGCCGGCCAGGACCAAAATGCCGCCAATAAAGACAATCAGGACTTTGGCCACGGCACGCAATATCTGTACAAATACACTTCCAACTTCGTGAATCCTTTCCTGGCCTTTGGAGTAGCCACCTGTTGTTCTAAATTTACGGTAGCTCTCTTTTACATCTTGAAATTCATCTTTGATGGATTTGGATATATTGTTGATATTCACCTCTTCGCCCCTCATTTCAAGGCGTTGTGCCGTGTTACGGGCACGCGGCACAACAATCCATAAAATCAGGTAGATAAGAAAGCTTCCGATGGGCAGGAAGAAGGTGATAATGAATATTAGCCTGAAAACCAGTGGGTCCATGTTGAAATAGGCCCCAAGTCCACTGCAAACCCCACCAAGCACACGGTCGTCGGGGTCGCGGTAGAGTTTTTTCTGACCGCCAGTTTGCCATCTTCTTTTGGTTTCGGTTTCCAAAGCGGGCTCTTCCGCGTCGCTGAAGGCTGCCGGCGAGCCCATGATCGCGATAACTTCGTTGACCAAATCGATGTTGACCACTTCGTTGGCACCTTTCAGTTTTTCCTGAAAAAGTTCCGAGATGCGGGCTTCGATATCTTCGAGTATCTCTTTGGCATCGGCATCATTTCTGAAATGCCTGTTGATTTCGTACAGGTAGCTGTGCAATTTATCATAGGCATCTTCGTCGATATGAAAAACCGAGCCACTGATGTTGATTGTTAAAGTTTTTTTCATGGTATTTTAGTTTATTATTGATTTACATTGTTCAATTTCAGTTGGTTGATAGCTTCAACCAATTCTTGCCATGCCATTTCGAGTTCTGTCAGGAAGAGTTTCCCGTTTTCCGTCAGCTCGTAATATTTGCGCGGCGGGCCTTGTACCGATTCTTCCCAGCGGTAGGAGAGGTAACCGTCGTTCTTCAGACGGGTAAGCAGTGGGTAGAGGGTTCCTTCCACCACAATCATCTGGGCTGTTTTCATCTCCTGGATGATGTCCGTTGCGTAGGACGGCTTCTTGGAAAGTATCTGGAGGATGCAATATTCCAGGATGCCTTTCCGCATTTGTGCTTTTGTATTCTCGAGGTTCATATTTTCAATTCAATTAGTGTATCAATAATTCATCCGAATTACACCTGTTCAGGAACCGGCCTGTGTCGGTCCTCCTTTTTCATTGTCCGAAGAAACCAGGTGAGCTTCAGTGGTTCCAAAGCTAAATAGTGAGGATTTTGATTTGGTTTGAAGGCTCTCTTTTTTTTCCATAGGTTTTGTCTCCTTCCTTTTGTTAATTATAAATTTTTCTGTTGCCGACGTTTTCAGATTTCCAACAGTGTATTGAACAACAGCATTGGTTACAGCCGGCCAAAGGGTGCGAATGAACCCTGATTCGGCAACAATGATGTTTGACGGACCGCCAGAGCAGGCTGTGAGCAATAATATGGTCAACATGGTTACCGTCATCCTTATTTTTCTGCTTGTTGTTTGCATTTTATTTTCTATTTCTGAATACCATCTTAAACATTGTTCATGGTATTACAAATATATGTCTTTAGAATGGTACTATGCAAGACATAGTACCATTTTTTAGAAAGATTTTTTAAAATATTATTTTATTGTTAGTCAGTTTGTTAGTGTGCTTCTTTGATTTTCTGTGGAGAAAAAGTAAGCTGAAAAGGTTTTTTCGGGCCAAATTGGGCGCGCGATTTTCCGTTTTTGGGGCATAAAAAAAGGTTGTCATTGTTGACAACCTCCTTGTTGAGACAGTAATATTGGTCTAAATGTTTTTGTTGGCACGTTTTCTGTCGTTTTCCGAAAGGAGAATCTTGCGGATACGGATCGATTTGGGCGTTACTTCAACATATTCGTCTTTTTGGATATATTCCAGCGCTTCTTCAAGGCTAAACCTGATGGGCGGGGCAAGGCGCACCTTATCGTCAGATCCTGATGCACGCATGTTGGTAAGCTTTTTCGATTTGGTTACATTGAGTACAAGGTCGCCGTCGCGGCTATTTTCGCCCACAACCTGTCCTTCGTAAATATCTTCCTGCGGGTCGATAAAGAAACGGCCGCGATCCTGAAGTTTGTTCAGCGCATAGGCAAATGCCGTTCCGGTTTCCATGGCAATCAGCGAGCCATTGATACGGGTCTCAATAGGGCCTTTGTAGGGGCCATATTTAATGAAGCGGTGCGACATGACCGCTTCTCCCTGAGTGGCTGTAAGCATATTGGTACGAAGCCCAATAATTCCCCGTGACGGGATATGAAATTCAAGATTGATCCGGTCGCCTTTGCGATCCATCTGCAACAGGTCGCCCCGGCGGCGGGTTACCAGGTCGACGGCGGTTCCGCTCATCTCTTCCGGAAGGTCGATATGCAACAATTCGATTGGCTCGTGAGTTTGGCCGTGCATCTCTTTCAGCAATACCTGCGGCTGGCCTACCTGAAGTTCGTAACCTTCGCGGCGCATGGTTTCAATCAAAACCGAAAGGTGCAGAACCCCACGTCCGTGGACATTCCACGCATCGGCTGAGTCGGTTGTCTCAACTCTGAGTGCAAGGTTTTTCTCCAGTTCCTTTTCAAGCCTTTCGTAAATATGTCGGCTGGTGACAAATTTTCCCTCCTTGCCATAAAAAGGCGAGTTGTTGATGGTAAACAACATACTCATGGTAGGTTCATCAACCGCAATCGGGTCGAGTGGTTCGGGATTTTCAAAATCACAAATGGTATCGCCAATTTCAAAATCTTCGATGCCTACCAATGCACAGATATCGCCATTTTTGGCACTTTCAACCTTTTCGCGGCCAAGGCCGGTGAAAGTGTGTAATTCTTTAATTCGGGTCCGAATAATACTTCCATCTCGTTTCGAGAGCGAAACGTTCATTCCTTCGCGCAGTTCGCCACGGTGGATACGGCCAATGGCAATCCGGCCTACATATTTGGAATAGTCGAGCGAAGTAATGAGCATCTGGGGAGTGCCGTCGTAGGCTACCGGAGCCGGAATATGCTCAAGGATGGCATCGAAAAGCGGGATGATATCTTCGGTTTGGTTTTTCCAGTCGGTACTCATCCAGTTTTGCTTGGCTGATCCATAAATCGTTGGGAAGTCAAGTTGATCTTCGGTGGCATCCAGACTAAACATCAGGTCGAAAACTTGTTCGTGAACCTCGTCAGGCCTGCAGTTGGGTTTATCGACCTTGTTGACCACTACTATGGGTTTTAATCCAAGCGCCAATGCTTTTTGCAGTACAAAGCGGGTTTGAGGCATAGTTCCTTCAAAGGCATCAACCAACAGCAATACGCCATCGGCCATATTTAGCACTCGTTCAACTTCGCCACCGAAATCGGAGTGGCCTGGAGTATCGATAATATTGATTTTTACATCTTTATATACGACAGAAACATTCTTTGCCAGAATGGTGATCCCTCGTTCGCGTTCCAAATCGTTGTTGTCGAGAATGAGTTCACCGGGATTTTGATTGTTTCTGAAAATGTTGGAGTGAAGAATCATTTTGTCGACAAGCGTTGTTTTGCCATGGTCGACGTGGGCAATAATTGCAATATTTCTAATATTCTGCATACATAAAATTTGAGCGCAAAGGTAGATATAAATTCACCCGGTTGAACATCGGTAATTTGATGAAACCGTTAAATTTTTTGTTCTTTTCTCATCTGAATATCAATTAATAAAAAATCACCGGATAAATTAACCCGATGATTTTTAATTATATTGTTAATCTGGATGTTAGAGGTTTACCAAAGTGACACTGCCGGATACCGTAAATGTGCCCAATTTTGTTCCCGGCGTGTAACTGCCCCCTGTGTACAATCCGTTCGAAACGTTGCCTGAAGAGCTTCCACCGGTATATACATTATATGAATTTCCTTTTATAAGGTCGGATGAAGAAAATATTAAATAATAATAATTACGGACTGGCGCAAAAGTGCTCAGGTTATTGCCGTTGTTGTCTTCAATATGGACAATTGAATTGGCTGTTTTGCTCTGCGAAAATTTGATCAGCACACTGTTTTGCGTTGACGAATTTCCAAAGGTTTCAATCATTTGTCCGGAGTTGGGGCCGGACGCGATAATAGTCCCTCCTGAAATAGTGGATGTCCCGTTTACATCCATCACAACTTCGGGCTGCGATTGAGGGCCATGTGCAAGTACGGTGCCCCCACTCATGGTGAAATTGCCGTTGCTATCGATGGCATCGCCGCTGGAAGAATACAGATTTATATTTCCACCACTGATTACAAGTGAGCTGCCATCACTGGCTTCGCCACCAACTCCTTTGGTCGCGTTCAGCGCATCGTCGGTTGCAGTAATGGTTAGTGTCCCATTTTTAAGGGCGATCAATCCGCTCTCAATTCCTTCCTTACATTTGGTGACCGACAGTGTGGCACCGTCGAGCGTAAATGAAGTTTCGGCATTGCCCCCCTGGCTCGATAGCGCCGAAACTGATAATGTGCCGCCGTTGAGGGTGATGTTGTGAGAGGCGTGCAAACCATCCCGTGTCGACGAGGTGAGTACGTATGTACCTTTGTCAATGGTGATATAGCCAAAGTTGGCATCGGCTGTATAGTCCGATTTCATGGCTTGTCCTGTGGTTGCTGTCGCATTAATGGTACCATCGCGAACAATCAGGTAATCTTTTCCACGGATTGCATCATCAGTGGCTGTAACTTCGATGGTTCCGCTTTTGATAATTAACCCGTCATCGCTCGAAATCCCATCGGCATATTTACCGTTGACTACCATTTTTCCGTTGCCGGCAATCGATAAATCGCAGTTGGCAAAGATGGTGGCATTTGGTTCACCAGTTGCAGCATAGACCGATGCGTCGGTGAATGTGCTGGTGGTATTTTCGGTCAGAAAGATGATGGTTTTGAGCGACTTTTTGATATAAAACGGCGAAGTCGAAGAATTGGAAAGTGTAACGCCGTTCAAAATAATTTTCACTGTAGCGCCATCGGCATCTACAATCAGCTGTCCGTTGGTTAAGCTGCCTGAAACGGAGTAGATACCGGCTGCGGTAATGGTAGCCGTTGTTCCGGTGATGGTCACTTTTGAACTGGTTGAGGTCGCCGAATTTCCGTTGAGGGTAATTGTAGATGCTTCTGAAACGTTATAAACATAGTCTGACGCATTTTCGTGAACCGCACTGGTGCGGGCATTGTCGTCGGTTTCAATATCCGAATCATCGGAGCCTGAATCTGAATCTGTTTCTTCCGTGTTGACATCGTCGTTTTTGCTGCAACCTGTCATTACAATTGTAGATATGGAGAGCAGCACGAAAAGGAGGAATGATTTTCTCATCTGAATTGACCTAAAATTGAATGAATGATGATGCCGTCAACCCATTCGTTGCGTATGGGTTCAAAATTATCCATTTTGTTAATCCGGCTGGTCAAATATTGTACCAGATTGTCAGTATCGACCCGATTGATTTTGTACCTTTGACCGTTTTTTGGCACAAATTTGATGTATAATAATTTTTTACAGACAACGAGATGAAGAAAGTGAATATCGCTTTGGTTCTCAGATTGATGAGTTTTATATTTTTCATTCTTTCCATCGCTTTTGCTTTTTGTCTACCGGTAGCGTTGATTTATGGCGAGCCGGTAGCCCCATTTATTTACAGTATTTTATTTGCATCGGTGCCAGCTACTTTGGTTTGGCTTGTCACCCGAAAAAGCAAACGCGAAGATATTCAAACGCGTGATGGCTTTCTGTTGGTGGTGCTGGGCTGGTTTATGATTGTTGCCGTGGGTACTTTGCCCTATCTTTTCAGCCATAGTATTCCGCGATTTATCGATGCCATGTTCGAATCGGTTTCAGGCTTTACTACCACCGGATCGTCCATTTTAACCGATATTGAAGTCTTGCCCAAATCTGTGCTTTTTTGGAGAAGCCTCACGCACTGGATTGGCGGAATCGGGATTATTTCGTTGGTAATCATTATTCTCCCGACACTTGATGTTGGAGGGTATCGGATTTTTACGTTGGAATCTTCGTTGCAGGAAAAAATTCATCCGAGGGCCAATACAATTGGACGCAGCCTGTTAAAGATTTATGTTTTGCTTACTTTTTCACAGGTGGTACTGATGATGTTGGGTGGGATGAACCTTTTCGAGAGCCTGTGCCATTCTTTTGGGACAGTGGCAACGGGAGGGTTTTCGCCCAAAAATAGCAGCATAATTAACTATTCTCCCTATATCCAGTATGTTGTAACCTTGTTTATGTTTCTGGCAGGGGTCAATTTTATGATTCATTTTTATCTGCTGAAAGGAAATGTCCGTAAGGTTTGGGATAATGAAGAGTTTCGGTTTTATATTAAGGTGGTACTTTTTGCCGGTTTTGCCACGATGGCTATTTTGTTATTTCAGGCTGGTTTACCAGTTGAGGAATCGTTCCGTCAGGGATTTTTCAACGCAGTGTCGATAATTTCGTGTACCGGTTTTGCTTCGACCGACTATTTGCAATGGCCCGTATTGGGGTGGTTGTTTATGTTTTTGCTGTTGTTTACCGGAGGAAGTACCGGTTCTACTTCGGGTGGTATAAAGATGGCCCGTCACTTGATGGTGCTTAAAAACCTGAAAGCCACGCTCTATAAAACAGTACACCGCAACGCCGTTTACCCGATACGCCTGAATGGAAATAATGTCAGTGAAGAAAGCAACCGGGCAATTCTTTCGTTTGTTCTGTTGTATCTGCTCGTTTTTTTGGTGCTTTCGTTAATGCTGATAGCTGATGGGTTAGATATTCCTTCGGCAGCGAGTGCCATTGCAACCGGCATGGCGGGTGTAGGGCCCGGAATCGGAACCGTAGGTCCGGTAGCTAACTTTGCCCATTTACACGATTTCTCTAAAATGGTGATGTCGTTTGCCATGTTTGTCGGACGACTGGAACTGTTAACCTTCTTTGCCATCTTCACACCGGCATTCTGGAAATATTAATTTAATACACTCGATGGATGATTCAGGCCAAAAGGCATAAACCGATCTGGTTTTATTATGTAGTGCTTTTTGCAGGAATCGTCTGCATTGGTTGGTCGGCGGTTTTTGTCAAGTTGTCGGCTGTCGACGGGCTTTCTTCAGCTTTCTATCGGATGTTTTTTGGCTTTGTGGGAGTTATCCCGATCTGGCTTTTCCGCCGAAAGAATATCTCAGATTGGACATCAGTAAAATTTGCATTGATTTCGGGGCTGATTTTCGCTTTCGATATTGCTGTCTGGAATATCTCAATCTTGTTGACAAAAGCTTCGATATCGACATTGCTGGCCAATTTGGCCCCGGTTTGGGTCGGTATTGGCTCTATTATTTTCCTGCGCGAACAGCCCGGGAGGCTTTTTTGGATAGGAACAACAGTGTCGTTAATTGGGGTAAGTCTGATTGTCGGGATAGAGAAAATTACTGCTGCAGCACTCAATACGGGCCATATTCTGGCCATTGTGGCCAGTCTGTTTTATGCTACCTATCTTTTGGTTATGCGAAAAGGAAGGGTGAGCCTCGACACGGTCTCGTTTACGGCCATCTCCATGTTTGCCAGTTCTCTGCTTCTGTTTGGTATCTGTTTTTTCACATCAACCCCGCTGACTGGCTTTACAACTGAAGCATGGGGTTCGTTAATCGGTTTAGGTCTTATTTCTCAACTTGGAGGCTGGCTTGCCATAAATTACGCTCTGGGCTATATCAAGTCGACCACTGCATCGGTAGCACTGCTGGCGCAAACCATAGTGACTGCTGTAATTGCACTTTTTTTGCTGGGCGAAACGCTTTCACTTATTGAAATTGTTGGGATGATAATTGTCCTTTTGGGAATTTATCTGGTAACACGTAAAAAACTGATGCCTAAAACCAAAATCGATCCCGAATATTAGTCAATGTGGGGCATATTCATTGGCCTTTTCATTGGCTTTATTCTCGGTTTCTTTCAACATTTCTTCCATCTCAGCCATTGTCTCGCTCAATCTGTTTAACCGCTCAATGCGCTCATTGTTTTCACCGTCGTTGGTTTCGTACCAAATGATTATTTCGTTGTTCCTGGCAAGCAGAATGTTGGCCAACTGTTCGATTTCGGCTGTAAGCCTGAACGGGAAATTTAATTTGAAAAGTAAAGAACGATATTGTTTGACCAACAAGCAAAGACGGTCGATGCAAAGGAGTGTTTTGAAAAAATTCTGCGACACTTTTTCGAACTCGCAATGGCCATACTGTTCCCAAATTCGGCTATCGTGCGGAAAGGCTTTTTGTAGAAAGTATTTGACTTCAGAAACTTGCTTCTTTAACATCTGGACAATGCGATCGGCTTCTGCATGAAGTAATTGGGTTTCTTGATTGAAATTACGGTTGTAGGGGAAAGTGATGGCCGTTTCCAATCGGTTCTTGAATTCGGTAGCCAGGTTGTTGGGAACAGGCTTTTCCATAAGTTCATTGGCTTCCGACAGGCGGTTGAGATTTTTCATGAGCGCTAAGGCCGTGTTGAATAACTCATGTTCCTGCATTGTGAATGATTTCATGTCATTGTTTTTAGGTTGAAACAGATGCAATCAGGAATGTAGACAAACTGGAGTACAACCCGAAGTTTTATCCAGCCAAACGAAACAAATTCAAGGTAGCTTTCGACTACAAATTAGGTTTTAAAAATCAAAAAATCAAGCGATTTGGAACTTTTAATTGCAATGTTGCTTATTGCAGCACAAAATGGTAGGTGATGGTTCCTTTTTGGAATGCCGGAGCATTGTTATCCGCATTAAAACTTGCTGAAACAGCTGCTTTTCTGGCTGCTTCGAGCAGATCGGGGTCGTTGGTGTTGGTGCCTTTCACCCCAACGCGGGCATTGGTTACCTTGCCGAATTTGTCGACCGTTACTTCTACTACCACAGTACCACCATCATTCCCAGGGTAATCAGGTTTGGGAAGTGAGCGGGCACTACGCCCCGATAAACTGAATGATATGCCGTTGCCGCTTCCTCCGCCAATACCGTATTGTTTGGCTCCGGGAGTGCCGTCGGGGCTGCCTTGGTTGCCGGGGCCATAGGTTACCCCTTGTCCGGTACTGGTTGAGCCATTGTCGGTTTTTCCGCCTCCAAAAGCATTTTTTGCCCGCGAATTGATATCTCCGATTTTCTTCTGTTCTTCGGCCTGCTTTCTTTGGGCTTCTTCTTCGGCGCGCTGACGTTCAATTGTTTCTTGCCGGATGCGTTCTTTTTCGGCTGCCTCTTGGCGTTTTTTGTCAGCTTCGAGTTTTTCTTTGGCCTTGTCGACCTCTTTTTTCTTCGTCCCGGTTTTTACAGCGACAGTTTTTTCCAACTCCTGCGTCAGTAAATCTTCGTCAGCTTCGTCGGGTTGTTTTTGCGTTGCGGGTTTCGCTTCGGCTGGTTTTGGTACCACCGTTTCTTTGGGCGAGGGGAGTGCCTGCTCAGGAGCCTGGGCAGCCGAGGGTTCTTCTTCGCCCAAGCCTGTAGCTGAAAACCCAAAATCGACCATGATGCCCTCTTCCGTTGGAGGCGGAAAAGGAACTTTCAGTCCCATAAAGAGCAGTATCAACAGAATCGCTGCATGAAACAGTACTGTTGAGATAATTCCTCTTTTCTGGTCGTTGGTCATTTGCATCAGGAAAATGCTTTTACAAAATAATTATTTTTCAGGACTGGTGGCTAAAATCATTTTGTAATTGTTGCGCTTGGCAATATTCATGATTTTAACAACTTCCTCGATAGGAACCGACTTTTCGGCATGAAGCGAAATGTAGGTTTCGGGATTATTGCCCAACGTTTGTTGCAAAAATGGTTCGATTTCTGCAAAGTTTACCTGCACAATTTTTCCGTCGTTATTGACATAGTAATTCAGTTCCTTGCTGATAGAGACGGTTGTTAGCGGTTTGGCATTGGTTTGATTGTTGCTTTGAGGCAACAACAGTTTCAATGCGTTTGGGCTAACTAACGTCGAGGTAATCATAAAAAATATCAGCAAAAGGAAAACCAGGTCAGACATGGAGGCCGTGCTGAAGGCTGATTCTACTTTATTTCTTTTGCGTAATGCCATGATTTGTACAAATTATTATTTGACTGGCTCGTGCAGCAAATCCATAAATTCTGAAGTAGTGGCTTCCATCTTGAAGACTACTTTATCGACTTTCGAAACCAGAATATTGTAGGCAAAATAGGCCGAAATACCTACGATAAGGCCTGCAACAGTGGTTACCATTGCTTCGTAAATACCGGACGACAGCAACTGAATATCGATGTTGTTTCCAGCGGTAGCCATGTCGTAGAAAGCCCTTACCATCCCGGTCACAGTACCAAGGAAGCCAATCATAGGCGCACCACCGGCAACACTGGCCAATGTAGGAAGCCCTTTTTCCAATTTCGAAATTTCGAGGTTCCCAACATTTTCGATGGCCGTATTCACATCGTTCAACGGACGACCAATGCGCGAGATACCCTTTTCAATCATCCGTGCAATCGGTGTATCATTCGATTTGCACAATCTTAGGGCTGAATCAACTTTGCCCTGATAGATCTGATCTTTAATTTGCTCCATAAAATTGGGGTCGATTTTCGATGCTTTTTTGAGCACCATATATCGTTCTCCAAAAATATAGGCGGCTATGATACTGAGTAATACGAGCGGAATCATCAGCCATCCACCTTTAAATGCAAGATCGATAAGATCTAATTCGACAGCTTTTTGTGCGGTTGGCACGGCTGTATTTGCAGTTTGTGCGACCAACGCCGAAATGGAGAGTAGTGTAAACATTGCGACTATTTAGTTTTATTGATATTGTACAAAATTGAGTCTCGTTTCAGACAAAAATAGATATTCTGTCGATACTTCCATCACTGCGAAGCTTAAAACAGCCTCAAATATTAGGGCATTGGCAATCGAAGTTGAGATTTGCGCTCACTGCTTTTCGTTGCTCACTGCTTTTTTTGCAGCTTTTGATGTTGTTGCAGCTGCCGACGAAATGTTTTTCTGTCTGTATTTCTGAAAAAGTTCGTACAGCGAGTCGAAACTCTTACGATAAGAGAGACCTAAACCCTGTTTGTAAGGCGCCGCGTCGTAAATCAAATCGTCGTTGGCGCGGTTGTAGGCCTTTAATTGAAGCCGTCCGGTTTTATCGAGTTTTACAAATACTTCGAGCTCACCAACAAACGGATTGGTTGTATTGGTCAGCAAACTACTGTTGTTGCCAATATTACCGTTAATGGTTACACGGTCGTTCAAAATCTGGGTACTGAGCGCCACCTCCATTTGATTGGTATTCACCTGGTCGCCGGGACGGTAATTGAACCCTATATCGAAATTATTGCTAATCTGCGATAGCCAGTTCGACAGTTGGTTCGATAACATTTCGGAAGTGGTTGCCCCAACTATATCACCTGTATTGCTTTCGAAGTTTTGTCTGCCACGAAGGTAATCGGGTGTGAAAAACTGCCCCATTACCAGCAGTGAAAGCATTTGTCGATTGATATCGTCTTGTGTACTAATGAACTGTTGCAATTCGTCTTTCGTTCGTTCGTCGGCTGTAGGGAACAAAATGTCAAATTTAATGGCTGGATTAAGCAACTTTTTCGACAGGTTGATTTTACATTCAACCGGTATTCGGCGGGAGTTGTCGCCCTGATAAGTGTCGAGCAGTAGATCGTAAACCGATGTTTTCAGTTTGTAAACAGCATTTAAATCGACGTTGGCGCCATAAGGATCGCCGTCCCATGAAATGGAGCCACCCTCTTCGAGTTTAAATTTCTTTCCGATAACATTTTGAAGGGTAAATAGATAGTCGCCTTTTTCCACTTCGTAATTGCCATATATATAGAAATTATCGAGTTTGTCGTATATCATCCGTAGATTGCCATTTCCCTGACCATAAATGACATCGCCAATTGCAGAACTGAAATTGATTTGAATTTTTGCATCCGGAGTAGCTTGTACGGCCAGCTCCATCTCAAAACCATCTTCTTCGACCGGAACGTTTTTGGCAATAGATCGGAAATTCGCCGTATCGGGGCTGACAAAACGGATGAAATCGTAATTTGAAGCTGTAATGTTGTTCTCGAGCGGAATGTAAATTTGAGTTCCCGGTCTGGTGGTAAGTGCCAAATCCAGTTTCACATTTTGTCTGTAACCGGTTATGCGCACTTGCCCGGCACAGTGTGCTTTGCCGTAAAACATGCTGCTTTCGTTCAAACGGGTGTCGAGGCTAAGCATATTGTCTGTTTCAAGCAACATGTTGTAAGATAAGTTGCTGAACATTTTTTGGGTAATATAACCATCGAAAAGTGCACTGTTTTTCTCCGGATCGTATAGTGTCATTCTCCGGAACATGATTGAATCGTCAGAAAAAATCACCGGTTCGTTGAACGAATAGGCAACCTTTGTGTAATCAATCCCAATTAAGCCATTTTTGATGTCGACTTTACCTTGGAAATTGGGATCGCTAATCGTACCGGTTATATTGACTTTTCCCGTAGCGCTTCCTTCGAGCCGGTCGGCAAAAACCGACAAAAACGGATGGAGGGTCTCCACCGGAAAGTCGTCGAAATCTCCTGAAGCACTGATTGTGTCGTTCGAAGGTTGGTAATATCCTTTTAGCAGGAGCTTGGCTTTATTTTCATTTAAAAGTTTGATGGTAGAGTAGAGCCTTTTTTCTTCTTTATTCCATAGATTTTCGAGCGACATATTGCCGAAGTTCTCACCATTGTAGCTGAAGTTGTCTAACTTTAAATCGCTGGTAAGAAAAAGTGCGTGGTACGGATCCGATAGTGTCACTTCTCCATTTAATATGGCATTGATGCCAATCTTTTCTTCGAGAATCAGATCCAGATAACCAAGCGAGATCTTTTCCATTTCCACTTTGATATAATCCGACGGATCGTCGGTAACATTCCCGTTAATGCGGAAAAACTGGTTGTTGTGATGAATCTTAAAGTTGCTGACAGTCATTTGGGTAGAGTCGAGATGGATACGGCTGTCGTCGATTTTCCAAAGCGAATCGGCTACCCATATATTGCTGGGCTGTAGGTAGATATCGGTCATGTTAACTCCTTCGTGGTCTTTGGAGAAGACACTAAGGGCATCGACTTTTCCGCTATATGTCAACGGACTGTTGTTGCTCCAGCTCAGGGTGGTATGGATGCTGTCGTTGCCCAGTAAGTTGTTCAACGATAGATTGTCGACCACAATACTGTTTCTGATAGTCGCTTTCTCCGTACCTATGCGGCAACTCCATTTGTTGTTATAGTTTCTCGATGTCAGGGTCAACCCTTTTAATTCGTTGCCGGCAATCATGATATTATCGGTTGTACCGTCAATAACCAGCGTTTTGTTGGCCGAATTAAGTTCTCCATTAATGGTTATCGGCGAAAGTGGCACGATTTCAGGTAGAAAGAAATGGGTGATGTAGGCCGGATTCTTTAGGTTAACATTGAATTTAAAACTGTTTGACTGTTGCGCCTTTCTTGACGAGAAAGGTAGTTTGGCCGACGGGATATAGTAACTCAGAATATCGCGTATCGCTGAATCGAAATCCCTGAAATAATATTTCCCGTCAATATCGATATCAGCCAAATCTGAACGGACAGTTAAGCTGTTTTTGTTTTCGTTATTGTTGGTAACCAGCTTTAGCGAACGGACATCGAACTGCTTATTATTTCTGGCAAAAAAGAAATTTTTAAGGTCGATTTCACCGTTGAGGTCGTCGATGTGTTTACCGGTAAAATTGGCCTCCAGGGTATAGGCCATTTCCGAACGGGCGTACTTTTTATCGATTCCGAGAATATTCAGGTTGGCCCGTTCAAGTGTCGATCGAAAGTTGAAAACCGGAATTTTACTTTCGAGATCGGCTTTTCCGGCAAAAGTAAGTTTAAGGTTTTCGTCTCGAATATCGAGCTGTCCTTCGTAGCTTTTTTCACGGGCATGGCCGTCAATATAAATCGAATCGATACGGTAATTGTTGTAATAAATGCTGTCGATGGCTCCTTTGGCAATTACGTTAAAACGGTTTTGTTGCCGTCTGCTGCCTTTCACATTGATGTGCATCGTCACTGCGCCAAGGGGATGGTGCCCCAGTACACGGCCAATCTGGAATGAGCGGGTTTTCAGGTATCCCGAAAAATCGATTTCTCCATTGGCATTTGGTTTTAATGCAATATCGGTCGAGAGAGTCCCAAAATCGCCGCCCAAGGTGCCATAAGCCACAAAGTCGGAAGGGAAACCGCTGAAGTTCCCTTTATAGGTAAGCGTTACGTCCTCATTTGGGATACGTGGATAGCGCCGGGGATACAAATCCGGCATTTTAATCCGGGCCAGATCGGTCAGGTTAAATACGTTGTCGTAGAATTTGAAATAGATAAAAGTTTTTTGCCATTCAGGCAGTCCCATCAGTTCAAGGTCGGCATTGAACTGGGTCTTTTCTCCGATTTTTAGGTTTAATTTTCTAAACTTAAGATTGCTAAGTGAACCGCGCATCTGCCCTGAGAACTTTAATTTTTCATCCATCCCCCAGATTTCAGGCAGGAAATAAGCCAAATCGGAAAGTGAAAGAATCGATTCGTTCAATTCTCCTTCAGCAAGATACTGGTCGGTAATAGGTATTTCAACGGGGTTTCCAAGCGAATCGGTTTTGGTCGGAAGTTCTTCTTTCTTCTTGATATTTAAATACGAAGATTCGATGTTTGATAAGTTCGAAACCAAGGTCAAATTGTTGATATGGAATCCCATTGTATCGATTTGAGCCTTAAAGCGGAGGTCGCCCAATACAAAACCCGACTTTTCCTGTAACGATGCGTTGTCAATAAAAAAAGTCGTTGCACTGTCGGTTTCCAGCAGGTTTACCAATGTGAGATTAAACCTGTTTATCCGGATGTCGCTAAAATTGACCCCATTGATTTGAGTTGTGGTATCATTCAGGTTTTTATAGTCGAAACGGCCATTACGGATGGCAAAATCGTCGTAAGTGATATGCCACCGGCTTGGGCGGCTTGTATTTTCCTGACTGGAATGCCCGGTGAGAAAACTGAAATTAAAATTCTCGTTGAATTTTGAAATTCTTACCAATGGGTCAATCAAGGTGATATCGCTAATATGTAATCTTTTAGTGGTTAATTTCAGTGAATCGATCCCCAACGCAACTTTGCCTACATACGCCAACGTATCGCGACTTTGATCTTCAATCAAAACCTCTTCCAACACAATTTTATTGAAGAGAGAGATGTTAACACCACCCACTTTAATCTTTGTCTGATAGGTGTCGGCAAGTTGTTTCATTACCCAGTTGACCAGGTAAGTCTGCACACGCGGCGACCTGAACAGCAGGTAGGAGGCTGTCGTAAGCATTGCCAGCACTATCGCAACCGAGATTAATATTTTATGCCAATTTTTGATACTTTTGACGATTATTTCCGTTGAGGGAGTTGAGTTGAACGCTATTTTACCGACCGGATAAAAGTAGCACTTTTTCGGTAGATGAAGAGGCGGTTTCCCAAATTGAATTGGCTATGAAAGAGGAAAAAAAGATTTATATACTTGGTATCGAATCGTCGTGCGACGATACCTCAGCAGCTGTAATTTGCAACGATGTGATGCTGAGTAACGAGGTAGCCGGACAGGCGGTACACAAAGCTTATGGGGGCGTTGTCCCCGAACTGGCTTCGCGCGCGCATCAGCAAAATATCATTCCGGTTGTTGATCAGGCCATTAAGAAGGCAGGAATAAAACCTGCTGATATTTCAGCCATCGCTTTTACACGTGGCCCCGGATTGTTGGGTTCGTTACTTGTCGGAACTTCCTTTGCCAAAGGCTTCTCGTTGGCACTTGGTATCCCGATGATAGAAATTAACCATTTGCAAGGTCATGTGCTGGCCCACTTTCTGAAAGAGACACCTGAAGCCAACAATCATCCTAAATTTCCTTTTTTATGCTTGTTGGTATCGGGTGGAAATTCTCAAATCATCGTGGTGCGCGACCATCTTGATATGGAAGTGATTGGTCAAACCATTGATGATGCGGCTGGTGAAGCATTTGATAAATGTGCCAAAGTGATGGGGCTGCCTTATCCCGGCGGACCGCTTATCGATAAACTGGCCAAAGAGGGCAACCCCAAAGCATTTGAATTTGCAAAACCCCGAATCCCGGCACTCGATTACAGTTTCAGTGGATTGAAAACATCGTTTCTTTATTTTCTTCGCGATCAGGTAGCCAACAATCCCAACTTTATCGAAGAGAACAAAGCTGATATTTGTGCTTCGCTGCAACATACAATCATCGAAATTTTGCTGGGTAAATTGAAAAAAGCCGCCAAAGAGACCGGTATCAGTGAGATTGCGGTGGCAGGTGGTGTTTCGGCCAACTCTGGCCTGCGCGAAGCGTTGATGAATGCAGCAATCAAGCATCGATGGAGCATGTATATTCCTCCGTTCAGGTTTACAACCGATAATGCTGCTATGATTGCCATTACCGGCTATTTCAAATATCTGAAAGGCGAATTCGCAACGCAGGATGTGGTGCCTTTTTCGAGGGTAACCATTTAAAAACAATCTGTTTATACAACAAAAGCGGGACTGGTAAGGCCCCGCTTTTTAATTTTATAATTGCTTGAATGGATATTACCACGCAAACATCGGGTAGCTTTCCATCAGTTGATTCACTTTGGCGCGAACAGTCGAGATAGTTGCTTCGCTTTCAACATCATTCAGAACTTCGTCAATTAGATCGACGATAACCGACATCTGTTCTTCTTTCAAACCACGGGTTGTGATGGCCGGGGTTCCCACACGCAAACCAGAGGTAAGGAAAGGCGAGCGCGAATCGAAAGGAACCATGTTTTTGTTGATGGTGATATCGGCTAAAACCAACGCGTTTTCAGCTTTTTTACCAGTCAGTTCAGGGAATTTAGTCCGAAGATCGATCAACATCGAATGGTTGTCCGTTCCACCTGAAATCACTTTATATCCTTTGGCTACAAATGCTTCGGCCATTTTACGGGCATTTTTCAAAACCTGCCGTTGGTAAGTTGTATATTCGGGTTGAAGCGCTTCGCCAAACGAAACGGCTTTTGCCGCGATTACATGTTCGAGCGGCCCCCCCTGAATACCAGGAAAAACAGCTGAGTCGAGCAGCGATGACATCATTCGTACTTCACCTTTTTTTGTTGTAATGCCCCATGGGTTTTCAAAATCTTTGCCCATCAGGATGATACCACCGCGCGGCCCGCGAAGTGTTTTGTGTGTTGTCGATGTAACGATATGCGCATATTTTACCGGATTGTCGAGCAACCCGGCTGCGATTAAACCAGCTGGATGAGCCATGTCGACCATGAAAATAGCTCCAATTTTATCGGCCAATGTACGCATGCGGGCATAATCCCATTCGCGCGAGTAGGCTGATGCACCGGCAATAATCAGTTTTGGTTTTTCTTCAAGCGCCACTTTTTCCATCATCTCGTAATCCACAGTACCGGTCTCTTCTTTCACACCATAGGCTACCGGACGGTAAAGCAGACCCGACGAATTGACCGGCGAACCGTGTGAAAGGTGGCCGCCATGCGAAAGGTCGAGGCCCATAAAGGTGTCGCCAGGTTTTAAAACGGTAATCAAAACAGCCATGTTGGCCTGTGCGCCCGAGTGAGGTTGCACGTTGGCATATTCGGCACCAAAAAGCTCTTTCAACCGGTCGATAGCCAGTTGCTCAACTTCATCGATATGCTGGCAGCCGCCATAATAGCGGTGACCGGGATAACCTTCGGCATATTTATTGGTCAGGCATGAGCCCATTGCCTGCATCACCTGTTCCGATACAAAGTTTTCCGAGGCAATCAATTCAATTCCATGCAACTGACGTTGCTTCTCTTTTTCAATGATTTCAAAAATCTGTGCGTCTTTCTTCATGGGGCAAATATCTGTTTAAGTTGCAAAAATAATAATTCAATTTATTTAGCGTGACAAAGTCACTCCCAAAGGGTTTTTCAATAGAAACGTTAACCTGATGAACTGAGCTTAATTTACTTTTCTCACCCATCATTTGTTATATCAATCTTCCGAAAAATGAACAAGTACCGAACGGTAGGCATTGAAAATGGTCGATTTCGAAATAAAACCAACATATTTCCCATTTCGGACTACCGGAAGGTTCCATGCTCCCGAATCGTTGAATTTTTTCATTACGCTCTCCATCTTTTCATCGGGGGCAACCGTTTCAGGCGGCAATGTCATCAAATCGGATATTTTAACTTTGTGGTAGAGCTCTTTTTCAAACATAATCTGACGAATATCGTCAAGCAAAACAATTCCTTTAAGCGAATGGTCGGTATCGACAACCGGGAATATGTTTCTTTTTGAGCGTGAAATCACTTTCACCAATTCGCCCAGCGTAGCATTAGGTCGAACCGTTACCAGATCGGTTTCAATAACATTTCGGAGTTTAAGCAGGGTCAGTACGGCTTTATCCTTATTGTGTGTAATGAGTTCGCCTTTCTGTGCCAGACGTTTATGATAAAGCGAATGAGGTTCCAGCGGCATGATGGTCAGGTAGGATGCTGCCGAAGTGATCATCAGGGGAACCATAAGCCCAAAGCCTCCGGTTATTTCAGCAATAAGAAAAATGGCTGTCATGGGCGAGTGCATGATGCCAGCCATAACACCGGCCATACCGACTAAAGCAAAATTTCTGGCTGGAACTGTTTCTCCGTTTAGGTTCAATATCGATGAGATAAAAAAGCCAGCCAGACAACCAAGGAAAAGCGAAGGTGCAAAAATACCGCCACTTCCGCCGGCTCCGTTAGCCGTAGCAGTAGCCACAATTTTAACCAGCATAATCACCAGTATCAGAACGATAAGCATATACTTATCCTCCTTAAAACTGATAAATAGCGAGTTGTTCAAAATATTGTAACCTACATCGTTCAAAACTTGATTGATTGTAAAATAGCCCTCGCCCCAGAGGGCAGGAAAAAGGAAGATAAGAACCCCGAGCAACGAGCCGCCTATCAGCACTTTGGTATAAGGGTTTTTAATCTTTTTGAATTGTCCTTCCACAAAAAGGTTTCCCCTGATAAAAAGAAATGAGTAGAGCCCGCAAAAGATTCCCAAGACAATATACCAGTGAATGTTCCCTACGCTGAAGGCCTGATCAATTTGAAAATGAAATTGATACGCACTGCCCATCAAAAAATAGGTGAGTGAAGCCGATGTTGCTGCCGAGATAAGCAGCGGCAGAAGAGAGGCCATTGTCAGGTCGAGCATCAAAACCTCAATGGCAAAAAGCATTCCGGCAATGGGGGCTTTAAAAATCCCTGCAATTGCACCCGCAGCACCGCAACCAATCAATACCGTCATCATTCGGTAGCTCATATTGAAGGTGCGGGCTATATTCGAACCTATGGATGAGCCAGTTAGTACAACTGGTGCTTCGGCACCCACTGAACCTCCAAAACCGATGGTGATGGTGCTCGAGATCATTGAAGTGAACATATTATGCCCTCTTAGTAGCCCTTTTTTATTCGAAATCGACTCTAACACTTTTGTAACGCCGTGGCTGATATCGTCTTTTACCAGATAACGTACATAGAAAACGGTGAGCAATATCCCCATACCGGGATAAAGGAGGTATTGATAGCTTTCGCTGAGAGAGGTAAAGTCGTCGGTCAGGAATTTACTGGCAATATGGATAATGTTTTTCAGGATGATGGCTGCAAAACCACTGAGAAGCCCCACTACAACACTCAGAATCAATAATTGATCCCGTTCAGAAAGATGCTTGAACCTAAAAGCA
The DNA here is from genome assembly GCA_964404205.1 of uncultured Prolixibacteraceae bacterium. Lineage (GTDB taxonomy): Bacteria > Bacteroidota > Bacteroidia > Bacteroidales > Prolixibacteraceae > CAZWBR01. The sequence goes on along the minus strand of CAYOJD010000018.1, from coordinate 5,172 downwards.
CGTATTTTCACGATTAATTTGGCCAACCTTTTCATTATTTGCAAAGGTAGGCCAAATATTCTGTTAATGCGAAGTATTCGTTTTAATTTGAATATTATTAAATCGTTAATCGCCTTTCAAACAGTGATAACCTTCTGCTATTTTTCCCCTTTCTTATACTGGTCGGCATATTTTGAAGGCAGCATGTTGAATTCGTTTTTAAAGTATTTGCTAAAATACTTAGGGTCGTTGAACCCAACATGGAAGGCTATTTCGGATACCGTCATCTGGCTTTTTTCAAGTAACTGGGCAGCCCTTTTCAGTCGCATAATACGGATAAATTCTACAG
>CAYOJD010000018.1:0-4834 GCA_964404205.1 uncultured Prolixibacteraceae bacterium | reverse complement strand
AGCTGAATTTTAAACTAGTACTTTGAAATTCGCTCAAGAGAGGGAATATTGATTTCACCTGGTTTAATCTCGAATTTCTTGGTAAAAGTTTTCTGAAATTCAAGTCGCTGTTCAATCAACTTCTTGATTTTTAGCTCCAGGATTTCGTAATTGAATGGTTTGGCAATATAATCGTCGGCACCAGCCTGCAGCCCTTCAAGACGTTGTTCTGAATTTGCCCGTGCCGAAAGAAGTATCACCGGAATGTGCGAAGTCTGCGGGTCAGATTTAATCATTTCGCACAACTGCAGGCCATCAATCCCAGGCATCATAATATCGCTGACAACCAATGTAGGTTGTAACTCCTGGATTTTGCCCCAGGCACTTTTCCCATCGCCGGTGTCGACTATTGTATAATTTTTCTTTAGATTTTCTTTCAGGTAAAAGCGCAGGTCTTCGTTGTCTTCGACCAAAACTACCAGTGGTTTATCGGGTTGAGAATGATTTTCTTCCTCATCGAATTCGCGGCTTTCCTTTTGGAGTTCAATTTCAATTCCTTCAAATTCATTGTTTTCCGGAGCGATATTATCAAACTGCGATATCACGGGGATGCGCACCACAAAAACGCTTCCTTTTTCAGGCTCACTCTTTACCGTGATAGTCCCACCATGTACTTTCACATATTCCTGTGTCAGGGCAAGGCCAATACCGCTGCCTTGATTGACCACTGTACCGTTTGATTCGTTTTGGAAGAAACGCTCAAAAATTCTTTCCTGTTTATCGAACGGAATTCCAATACCACTGTCTTCAACTTTGATTTCAATGTAATCTTTGCCATCGAACAGGTTGATAAAAGCTTTGTTTGATGGTTGCAAGTGGTTTACCGACACTGTTATCGTACCGTTTTCTTGTGTAAACTTGAAGGCATTCGACAAAAGGTTGAAGAGGATTTTCTCAACTTTATCTTGATCGAAACTGGTGAATATCTGGTTTGAACAGGATTTAAACTTGTACTTGATACTGCGGTATTCAGCCAAATCGCTGAATGATTCGGCGGTATCTTTCAAAAAAGCAACAATATTACCGTAATCAGCATGAAGCTTAAATTCCTGCACTTCAAGCTTTCTGAAATCAAGCAGTTGGTTGATAAGGTTAAGCAGCCGCCTGCCATTTCGCTGTATCAGAACTAGCTGGCTGCGATCTTCATCATCTTTGGTTTTCTTGATTAACCGCTCGATAGGGGTTAAAATCAGGGTAAGTGGCGTCCTGAATTCGTGGCTGATGTTGGTGAAGAATTTAATCTTGATATTGTCGATTTCGTGCATTCGCTGGTGCTCTTTTTTCTCCTGCTCGCGAAGGTATTTTTGCTTTTCGCGCCGCGTAACGGTTTTGTGCGAATACCAGATTGCTAAAAGTATGAGTGCAATATAGAGAATGTAAGCTCCTAAAGTCGCATAAAGTGGAGGAGAAACCATGATTTTTAATGTCGTCTCGTTGTCGCTCCAAAGGCCATCTCCACCCGATGCTTTTATCCTGAAGAGGTACTTGCCCGGACTTAAATTGGTATAAGTTGCCGTGCGGTTATTGGCTTCGGTTTCAACCCATTCGTTGTCGAACCCTTCGAGCATATAGCGAAAACGAGCTTTCTCGGGATGAAGTTGCTGCAAGGCCGCAAAATGTATTGAAAGAGAATTCTGCGAATATTTTAGTTTGATTGATTCGGTATAGGTAATGGATTTTTTAAGGATAACATTCCCGTCGAGTTTCTCGCCGATAGCTATCTCTTTGTTTTTGATTTGAATACCCGAAAATATTACTTTAGGTTTAAAACTGTTTTCTATAATCCTATCGGGATGAAAGTGGTTCAGCCCGTTTGGGCCTCCAAAATAAAACTCACCATCGCGGGTTTTGTAAGCCGAATATTCGTTAAACTCGCTGCCTTGCAACCCGTCGACTACATTGTAATTGCGGATGGAAATCTGAATGTCGAAAGGGGTGTTGGCCGGATTAATCCTTAAATTGGAAAGCCCGTTGAGCGTACCCAACCAAAGATTGCCTTTTCCATCTTCGAGGATGGTAAGAATGCTTTTGGCCGGAAGACCGTCGGTAGCCCCAATTATTTTAAACGAATCTTTGATGGCATCGTAGCAACTCACCCCATTTCGGGTAGCCATCCACATCCAGTTACGGTGGTCGCGGATAATGTTAACGATATTGTTGTCGCTTAGTACTCTGTTACTGTTTGGGGTGTTGACAATATATCTGAACTTTTCGGTCACAGGATTCATTAGCTCAAGTCCGTTCGAGGTGCCAACCCAGATATTTCCGTTGATGTCTTCGGCCAGTGCCTGGACAAAATCAGAATGAATTGAATTGGGTTGATTGTTGCGCCAACGTTTGAAACTATTGGTGGCAGGCTGATAAAGCATTAACCCACCGCCTAAAGAGCCGATCCACAGCCTTCTTTTCGAATCTTCCATGATTTGCCAGATCCGGTTATCGGACAACGAAGTTGGGTCGTTGGGGTTGTTCATAAAACGGGTGAATTTCTTTCCATCGAAACGGTTAAGCCCCCCGTAATAGGTTCCGGCCCATATATGGTTGTTGTGGTCGTTGGTCAGGCAAACGACAATGTCGCTGCTGATAGAGTTGGGATCGTTGGGGTTGTGTCTGTAAACCTGATAACTACCAGTCCTTCTGTTGTGTTTGATAAGTCCGAACCCGTTAGTGCCAATCCATAGATTCCCATCAGAATCTTCTGTAAAACAGTTGATGTCGTTATAAGGCAGCCCTTCTTTGCTGAGCGGGAAATGCTGTGTCAACCCAAACTGGAACATTTCAGGATGATAATAGTTGATCCCATTTTTGAATGTCCCGACCCAAATTATGCCATTCTGGTCACGGTGAACGTAAACACTATTGTTGGCCAGCGAGTTATTGTCGGTTGGGTCGTTAACCAAATAGCTGACTGACATGTTGCTTTTATCAATCATATTGATACCGCCGTGATCGGTCCCTACCCAAATGGTCCCTTTCTTGCTTTCGACAACACTGGTGACGATATCGTTATTGAGGGGATGAGCCGAAGCACGGGTGCTGAATTTAACCGTCTTTCCCTGTTTGTCGGAATAGAAATGGAGACCTTCGGTGTTGTTGCTTGAAAAAAGCCAGATATCGTCGTCCGAGTCGATAAAGATTTTGTAAAGATAGTTTGAGCTGACCATACCGGACAGCCCCATTTCGACCCTTTTTACCACTTTGAGTTGGTTCTTGTCGATTTTTTCAAGTATCCCGTAACGGTTTACCGACCAGATGTAACCTTTGCTGTCGCACGCCAGCGCGATAGCCCCATTGTCTGACAGTGAATTGTCTTTATTGAGCAGATCAATTTTTTTTTCTTTTCGGTCGTATTTATATATCCCTTTTTGCGAATCAGCCATCCAGAGGTTTCCGTCAGTATCGACTACCATTCCGGTGATCGATTGCGGGGTAATGGCAATGTTATAATGGAACGCTTCGTGATCGGTGCTGAATGTTTCGGTTTTTGGGTCAAAAAAAACTACTGTATTATCACGCGTAAAAAGCCATAAAATTCCGTCGTAGTCCTCGCTTATCCAGGAAACCACGCTTAATTCAGGATTTCCCGGAAGATTGGCCATCGAATTGAACTTTCTGAAAGTATAGCCATCAAATTTATCAAGCCCCGATAGGGTTCCACACCAGAGAAACCCATCTTTCGAAGCGTAGATACTACTGATATGGTTGTTCGAAAGCCCGTCGGAAACATCGATTTTCCTGAAATGAAGCTTTGCCGGCTGCGAAAATGCAACGGTTGCGATTAGTGATATAGATATAAGTGTCAAAAGCTTTGCCAATCTCATCAGATAATATCATTTATTAATATCCGGTAAAAAATCATTGGATGTTTGTTGGAAATATCGCCGGTTTTTTTGCCGACTCATCCAACCAAAAATAAAAATAAATCTACAATATAAGCAGGCTTAACGCTTTTTAACCACTACTGCGCAGTTGGAAAAATAAATGGCCCCGGAGCCGGGGCCATTTAATTCTACGCGAAGCTTTGTATTCAAAAAACTGGCCATATACAAAGACTTCTTTCTTTACTAATCATCTCTCATTAAACCAAACAAAATCGAAGTGTTGTACGAAAACTTAATGTACAAAAAACTGTGATAAAGAATAACTAACTTGAATAACCCAAAAGTAGACAATCAGGCCTGCTTGCGGGGGCATAAAATGTATTTGAGTAGGGCGTTATTTGTTTTTTATGGGACAAATCAAGCCTTTTAGTGATAAAAAAATTATTTCCCCTTTGACTTAACGGGTGAGAACCAAAGAAAAATTCTTTTTCCAATATTCGTTTCTGTGCGCGATAATTCCTCGTTGTTATATTCAATGTAAATATGTTTCTCCTTTTTCGTTAGTTTTTAAATATTGTTTGTCAACCGGTTGATATCCTTTTTTGAAATTTTTGCCTCAAAATGGACATAAATTTATTGTTGGGTTTCGGAGAAAAAAAAATGTTTATATATTTGCAACCGCTTAGCCAAAGCGAAAGCGACGTTCATAAAAGCGATTTGCGGGAATAGCTCAGTTGGTAGAGCACAACCTTGCCAAGGTTGGGGTCGCGAGTTCGAGTCTCGTTTCCCGCTCATTTTGTTTATTGAAATATTGATTATTTGCGGGAATAGCTCAGTTGGTAGAGCACAACCTTGCCAAGGTTGGGGTCGCGAGTTCGAGTCTCGTTTCCCGCTCATTTTGTTTATTGAAATATTGATTATTTGCGGGAATAGCTCAGTTGGTAGAGCACAACCTTGCCAAGGTTGGGGTCGCG
>CAYOJD010000017.1:4793-33857 GCA_964404205.1 uncultured Prolixibacteraceae bacterium | reverse complement strand
AATCAATGCATTGCTAAATGCAAATTTGTGAATTAGGCTAATTAATGTTTAACTAAAAAACCATGCTCTATGAAGTGTTCAAAATTGAGAAGTTGCTTCTCTTTTATGAGACATTCGGGTTTACCAGTAAAATTGTTGCTTATGGCTTTACTGGCGCTACCCGTTTCGCTCAAGGCAAGCTACGCTGGTTCAGTTCCAACTGAACAACCGCAGCAAAAATCAATTACCGGTAAAGTTACCGACCAAAACGGGCAGCCCCTTCCGGGAGTTTCCGTATTGGTAAAAGGTACAACAACCGGTACCATCACCGATGCCGACGGTAATTATACATTGCCGGCAGGTGCCTCAGCCAAAACATTGGTCTTCTCTTTTATCGGGATGCATGCCGAAGAGATTGCCATTGGCAACCAAAACTCAATTAGTGTTTCGTTGAAAGATGAAACCATTGGATTGGAAGAGGTTGTAGCCGTAGGTTATGGTGTACAGCGCAAAGTAACGGCTACCGGATCGGTCGTATCGTCAAAAGGGGCTGTACTCGAAAAATCTCCGAGTACCAACATGTCGAACAACCTTGTTGGCCGTATGCCTGGTCTTACCGCAGTAACCCGCAGCGGTGAACCTGGTGCCGACGGGGCCATTCTGCGGATTCGTGGATCGAACACCCTTGGCGACAATACACCACTCGTTGTTGTTGACGGTGTAGCCAATCGTGGGATGGAACGTATCAGCCCGAACGACATCGAATCGGTAACGGTATTGAAAGATGCTTCGGCTGCCATTTATGGTTCTCAAGCGGCAAACGGTGTAATTTTAATCACCACCAAACGTGGTAGCTTAGGCAAGCCCAAAGTTACCATCAACATTAATCAGGGTTTTAACCAACCCACGCGCATTCCCGAAATGGCCGATGCTGCCCAGTATGCTTCGATGCTGAACGAAATCAACTATTACAAGAACCCGTCAGGAGGACGTTATTCAAAATATTCGGAAGAGGATATCCAACTCTATTCTGACGGAACGGATCCCTGGGGCCACCCCAACACCGACTGGTTTGGCGAAGTTTTCAAGAAATGGTCGACCCAGAACCAACAGACCGCATCTATTTCGGGTGGTACCGACAATATGAAATACTTTATTTCATTGGGTGCCCGCTACGAAGACGGTTATTACAAACACAGTGCAACCAACTACAAACAGTATAACTTCCGTACCAATATCGATGGTAAAGTCAACAAATATATCAGTGTGGCTTTCGATGTTTCAGGTCGTGAAGAGTTACGCAACTATCCTACCCGTTCGGCTGGTTCAATTTTCCGTATGTTGATGCGCGGCAAACCCAATATGCCGGCCTACTGGCCCGACGGGACTCCCGGCCCCGATATCGAGTATGGTGACAACCCGGCCGTTACAACTACCGATGCCACCGGCTATGACAAAGACAAACGTTATATCCTCGAAACCAACCTTCGCACAGTTATCGAAATTCCTTGGGTGAAAGGTTTATCGGTTACCGCCAATGGGTCGTTCGACAAATTCTTCAAATTCCACAAGAAATTTGAAACCCCATGGTACCTTTATACCTGGGATGGAAATGATGATCATATCCTTAACAAAGGCAAACGCGGACTGGATGCACCACAGCTAACGGAAGACATGGAAGATACCCAGGCCCTGAATGGTAACATCTATGCCACATGGGACAGAACTTTCGACGAAGTTCACAATGTGAAAGTAATGGCCGGTGTTGAACGCCGCAGCGGTATGACCGACATATTCAGCGCTTTCCGTAAGAATTACATTTCGGCAGCTGTTGACCAGTTATTTGCCGGAGCTTCCGACCAATACATGAGCAACGATGGTTATGCCCGTCAAAATGCTTACCAGAGCTACTTTGGCCGTGTAAACTATGACTTGAATAAAAAATATATGGTCGAATTTGTTTGGCGTTACGATGGTTCGTACATGTTCCCAACCAAAAAGCAATTCGGTTTCTTCCCGGGCATTTCGGCCGGATGGCGTATCTCAGACGAGAACTTCTGGAAAGACAACATTGCATTCATTGAAGATTTCAAACTGCGCGGTTCGTGGGGTCAAACCGGTAACGACCGTATTAATGAATACCAATATTTAGCCACTTATGGTTACCTCTCTGGTAAAACATTCGTTTTTGGTACGGAAGAAGAAAAATTGCTCTACGAAACCAAAACACCAAACCCCGATGTAACCTGGGAAGTAGCCAACCAGGCCAATATTGGTTTTGATGCAACGATGCTTAATGGTAAACTGTCAATATCGGCTGATGTATTCAACAATGTCCGTTCTCAGATTTTGATTGCCCAAAATGCATCTGTCCCTAACTCAACAGGGCTCACATTGCCTCCTGTCAACTTAGGTAAGGTGAAAAACCGTGGTGCTGAAGGTTCAGTAACATACCACGGCAAAGCCGGTGAATTTGTTTACGACCTGTCGGTAAATGGCAGCTATTCGAAAAACGAAATCGTGTTCTGGGATGAAACCCCGGGCGTACCCGACTATCAGCGCTCTACAGGCCGTCCAATGGGTTCTTCGCTCTACTATCAGGCCATTGGGATTTTCAACAACCAGGCCGAAATTGATGCTTATCCTCATTGGGCCGGGGCACAACCTGGCGACGTTATCTTCGAAGATGTTGGTGGACCTGATGGTAAACCTGATGGCGTAATCGATGGTTTGGACCGCGTAATGAACGAGAAAAACAACTTCCCGAGATTTATCGGCGGCTTTACAGCCAATCTCCAGTACAAACAATTCGATATGACCATGTTGGTACAAGGCGCTGCCGGTGCAGTTCAGTATGTACGTGCCGAGTCAGGTGAAATTGGCAACTACTATAAAGACTTTGCCGATAATCGGTGGACTCCTGAAAATACGAATGCTGACTACCCGCGCACCTACAACCGTGACGAAGAATACTGGGCAAGCCAGGGTAACACCTTCTGGCTCAGGAGTACTGATTATGTCCGTTTGAAGAATATCGAAATCGGATATAGCCTTCCGTTATCACTGAACCAGAAGTTGGGTGTCGCCGGTTTGCGTTTCTATGTAAACGGTCAAAACCTGATAACCCTCGACAAAGCGAAACTAATCGACCCCGAAACTGAGGCCGGAACTTCGTATGCCCCGCAAAGGATTATTACCGGTGGTATCACTGTAACCTTTTAAATTGATTTGATTATGAAAAAATTATTATACATTTTGCTCTTTGCATCTGTCCTTGCTGTGCCCTATTCCTGCACAAAGACCGATGATTTTCTGGATAAAAAGCCATTAGGCGAATATTCGGAAGTGGATGTATGGACCGATCCCAATTTGGTTCAACCATTCGTCAACATGATGTACCGCAACGCATTGGGATTTCCTTTTGCCATTGAACGCCTGTCCGATTTCTCAGATGAATCGTTCTTTACCCCCGACTGGGATGTAACCAACTTCAACAAAAGTTTGATGACTGTTGATGATTTATTGGGTTGGGATGTTGACTGGGGCGATATCGACCCGACTTCTCACACCCGTCACTTTTTGTGGAACAGAATGTATGCCAACGTTCGCCGCGCCAATATTTTCTTTGCCAAAATTGGCGGAGTAGAAGGGGATCAGGCGGTAATCGACGATTTGAAAGGTCAGGCCTACTTTCTTCGCGCATGGACCTATTTCTATTTGACCAACATGTATGGTGGTGTTCCAATTATCACCAAAGTTTATTCATTGAACGATGAGTTCGAAGTCGAACGCGACAGCTACGAAAAATGTATCGACTTTATCGTCAGCCAGTGCGACTCGGCTGCCATGCACCTCTCAGATACATATGCCACAGATGGACATATTACCAAAGGTGCTGCTTTGGCACTCAAATCGAGAGTATTGCTTTATGCTGCCAGCGATTTGCACAACTCAGCCAAAAACAGTGTTGTAACCAGTGGTTTCGCTAAACCGGAATTGTTAGGTTACACGGCTGGTGATGCAACAGCCCGTTGGACAGCAGCTAAAAATGCGGCCAAAGCGGTTATCGACCTCAACAAATACAATCTTTACAAAGCCGTTCCGGGTGCTACCGACAGTGTGGCCCAGAATTTTGTCGACTATTTTACATCGAACAGCACAAATGAAGATATTCTGCTTCAGTACTTCAGTGCAAAAACCGATGAAAGCTGGTCGGGTTATAATCCTGCCCTCTACTGCGGTCCGAATGGCTACCACAACTGGGGGAACAATACGCCGCTTGGCGACCTGGTTGACGACTACGAAATGAAGGATGGTTCAAAATTCGATTGGAACAATCCGGTTCACAAAGCCAACCCGTACAAAAACCGCGATGCACGTCTATATGCATCTATCCTTTACGAAGGTGTGCAGTGGAGAAAACGTCCGGATGATGCATTGAAGATTGACCCGTTCAGCATGATTCAGGTTGGCCGTGTTTACGACAGCTCCGGTAAAATGATTAGGGCAGGATTGGATACCCGCGAAGGCCCGATTGAAGACTGGAACGGAGGTAAATCTGGTTACTATCTGCGCAAATGGGTTGACCCGACACTGGATCCTCAGTATGTCAAACAGACAGTTCCGTTTAAACATATCCGCTACGGCGAGGTGTTGATGAACTACGCTGAAGCCTGTATCGAACTGGGCCAGGATGCCGAAGCCCGTACCTACATCAATATGATTCGTATACGTGCCGGACAGCCACAACTTGCCTCGACAGTTACCGGCGATGCACTTCGTCAGGCTTACCGACAAGAGCGCAGGGTTGAATTTGCCTTCGAAGATCACCGTTTCTGGGATGTTCGCCGTTGGTTGATTGGTGCTGCAGCTTATCATCAAACCTCAGGGGTCGATGTAAGATATGTTACGACCGAAACATCGGTTGCGGCTTACCGCAAACCCGACGGATCAACATGGGGTGCCCCTATCTTCTCGAAGATGAATGTTCCGGGCGATGCCAGAGCATGGAACAACAAATGTTATTTCTTCCCGATTATGCGTGACGAAATGAACAAAAACACCAAATTGATTCAGAACCCTGGCTACTAATTGATTATATTACAGTTAAAAGCTGCTTCCCGGTAAAATGGGGAGCAGCTTTTTTATGATCCGCTTTTTTGGGTTAAAAATGGAAAGTTACTGACTCGCAAAGCGTTCTTCGATAATTCAGCTATATTTGAACACTGTTGAGAGCACTATAAACATGAAAAATAAAACTGCACAACTCTTTCCATTGGCCGTTATTTTGTTGTTTTTCGGTTTCTTCTTTTATTATTTTTTCAACTTGAACCGTTTTCACCTGCTTTATCTTGAGCAGTCGCAACTTTTTCTTTTTCAGGACAAATACTGGGCAAATCTGCTCTCGAAACCTGCAGGGGTATCGCACTATCTGGCTGCTTTTGTCACACAGTTCTTCGTTTCGCCACTTGTTGCCGCTTTGGTCGTTACGGCTATCGGGGTTACGCTTTTTGCGCTCTCGTATTCCCTTTTTTCAAAATTTGGGTTTGTCGCCCCAATTGCCGCGTTGATATGGCCGCTATTGCACCTCGCCATCCTAAACCCGGTCCAAAACCATATTGCCCTATCGGTTGGTTTCATGCTTTCGCTTCTATCTGTCCTGCTTTTTTTCGCATTAAAAGAATCAAGATGGCAAATATGGTTGGCGGCAACAGGTTTGCCATTCCTGATATTTGCCTGTGGAATCACAGGATTTTTGGCCACTATTATCATGACAGGCCACTATCTGATACAACGAAAATTCTTTCCCGCACTGGTTATCATCACCGTTTCGACACTTACGCCACTATTGCTGGCCAAATTCTATTACCTCTATCCGCTAAAATCGGTTTATGCTGCTCCTTTTCAATTTCCGGTAACGACCGAACTGCTTATCGCTGTGATAGCAGGTACTCTGATCTTTTCGATTATCATTTGGGCATCCCCATTTTCTTCAAATTACTTCTCCCCGACCCATCCCAAACGAATTATCATTTTAAATACTATCGCGTTTATCACGCTTATCTCTGTAGTTGCCGGAATCGTCCGTTTCAGTTACGACCCGAAAACCGAGCAGATTCTTGCCATTGATCATGCAGCACAAGAGGGCAACTGGAGCAAAGTGCTGACGTTATCAGAAAAATATCCGGGGAACAATCGGTTAGTGCTCTATTATACCAATATGGCTCTTTATCAAACCGGTCAGTTGGGCAACCGAATGTTCGATTTTCGCCAGCAGGGTACACAGGGGTTATGGCTAAACTGGGAGCGCGACGGGGTTGCCCCTCTTTTTGGTGCCGAAATCTATTACCACCTGAATTATATCAACGAAGCCTATCGCTGGGCCTTCGAAGCAATGATGGCCAAAGGGCCATCGCCACGTCTGCTGAAACGACTGGCCGTCACTTCCATTATCAATGGCGATTACCAGGTGGCCGACAAATATCTCAATATTCTAGATCAAACCCTTTTTTACGACGATTGGGCCAAAGAAAAACGGAAATTGACCCATTCACCGGAACTGGCCAGCAACGACGTTGAAATCGGTCAAAAGAGAAAGATGAAAATTCATCATGATTTTATCGCGATTGAAAACACAAAAGATATCGGTTTGATACCACTGCTTCAAAGCCAACCCAACAACCGCATGGCATTCGAGTACCTGATGGCTTCATTTCTGCTGAATAAAGATCTCGAACACTTTACCGAATATATAGGCAGGCTGAAGGACTTTGGCTACCGTGAGATCCCACGTCACTACGAAGAGGCACTGATAGCCTGGATGCTTACCACCAAAAAGGAGATGACCCCCGAAGGATATGCCATTCGGCAATCGACGCTCGATAACTTCTCCCGCTACTACGACCTTCTGAAACAGAATGGACGAAATCCCGAAAAGGCCAAACAAATGCTTGCCAACCCGTTTGGAAACACTTTCTGGTACTATCTGAACTTCTCTAATAGCTCAAAAAACTGATATGCAAACATCGATCCGCCATAATAAGCCGATTGCATTGATGGTCTGCTGGCTGTCGTTGATGGTCGCCGGGTTTTCAGCCTGCCAACCTTCAGTAATGAACTATACCCTTACCGACCGCTTGCCAGCCATTTCGCCGGATTATACCGCGATATCCCTTCCACCCAATATTGCCCCGCTCAACTTTCAAATCGATGAACAAGGGGAAGATTTCGTGGCCAAAATCTGGTCGGCTAACAACGATACGTTAACGGTTCATTGTGCCGGCGGCAAAATCCAGATTGATGAAAACAGATGGAAAAACATCATTTCAAACAATAAGGGAATGAAACTCTGTATTGCTGTTTTTGCGCTGCATAACGGACGATGGACTCGGTTCAAAACCATTGAAAACCAAATTGCCAATGAGCCAATAGACAGCTACATGGCTTACCGGCTGGTTGAACCTCTTTTCGAAACATGGGATCAAATGGGAATCTATCAGCGTTGTCTGGAGAATTTTGATGAAAAAGCGGTTATGGCCAACACCATGAGTGACGGAAATTGTATGAATTGCCATGCTTTCAACAAAAACAGCAGTCGAACCATGATGTTCCATATGCGTGGCCGGTGGGCCGGAACCTACATCTACCGTGAAGGAAAACTTGAAAAGGTGAATACAAAAACTGACCAGACCATTTCGCCCGGGGTTTACCCTTCATGGCATCCCAATGGCCGCGATATCGCCTTTTCGGTCAACCACATTGCACAAACATTTCATGCAATGGCTGAAAAGAAGGTAGAAGTGCTCGATACCATTTCTGACATTATACTTTACGATGCCGTTCGCAACGAGGTTTTCAGCAACAAGGCCTTCTCAACAAAAAATCGGCTCGAAACCTTTCCCAGCTGGTCGCCCGACGGGAAGTGGCTCTATTACTGTAGTGCACTAAAACCTCAGCCTTTCCGTTACGATCAGGTTAAATACGATTTGTTAAGGGTAAATTACAACGAAGAAACACGCACATTCGGGGTCCCCGATACGATTGTCTCGTCGCAAAAAAACGGGAAGAGCGTTTCGTTTCCGCGAATATCGCCTGATGGAAAGTATGTCCTGTTCGCCCTTTCCGATTACGGGAATTTCTCCATTTGGCACCGCGAAAGCGATCTATATCTTCTTGATATCGAGAATAACATAATCGGCAAACCCGATATTAACAGCAACGAAACCGAAAGCTACCACACCTGGTCATCTTCCGGACGGTGGATTGTTTTCAGCAGCCGGCGTACCGACGGGCTTTTTACCCGCCCCTATTTTTGCTATTTCGACAGCGATGGTAAAGCACACAAACCGTTTTTGCTTCCGCAGAAAGATCCGGCCTACTACAATACTTTCCTCAAATCGTACAATATTCCGGAATTGGTTACTTCGGAAATCGAACTCACCCCCGGCGACATTGCCAATATCATGAAAAACCAGGCAAAAGATGCCAAGTATATGTCAAATTAAAAAACAGCAATCCCCGGTTAGAAAAGTTTCTGTCCGGGGATTGTGATAAAGAAGTTTATTGAGCGGCTTTTGCCAGTTTCAGCGCCTCGGTGGTGGTATAATATTTTACAATCATATTTGGCACCTCCCACTCTGGGAGTTTCCCTGCCCTGAGGTATTCGAGGTAGCGGGCTGTAACCTGTGCAAAGTGTGCTTCGTGGCCCACCTTGTAACTGTCGGGTACAATAATTTTCCAACATCCTTCACCCGATTTTTCGAAACCAAGGCCGCTGTTCGGGCTATTTTTTACCGCTTTGTCCAGTTCCGATTCAATTAGGGTTATATCTGCCCCCTGTGCCGCAGTGAGGTAAAGTGTCGGCGAATATTTTTCTGCTTCGCCCTGACGAATCTCAAGACTACAGTTCGTTCCACGCATGATGGAGTAGTGGGTATCGCCCGTGCCATCGGGGGCTTTGTAACGCCATTCGACCACCACTTTAGCCACATGGCCCTTGATTTTGTAAATCATTTCACCATTGGCAAATACATTCAGGTTGCCATCTTTGACATCATGCTGCAAATATCCGGGATAGTACTCTTGCAACGTGACACTTCTGAATTCTTCAGGTGTAAAAACGGTTGGCCATCGTTTGGCCGATAACATCGAAATATCTGATTTCTCGAGCACCTGCCCGGGAAAGCAGCCCCACTGCACCAAATCGACCAAATGGGTAGTGACATCGACAATACCTTCGCCTTGCTGGTTGACATCAAAGAACCATGCCGGACGGACCAGCGGGTTTCCCGACACATTCTTGTAAAAATGATGTACACTGATTTTTTCTACCGCGGGAAGTTCGGCAGTTCCGGGCAGTAAATTTCCGAACAACGCACTATTCTGCGAAAATTCTTTTTGCAACAGGGTGGTAATCTCGTAGCGCTCGGTCATGATATCGTAAAGCAAAACTCCTTTTTCGGCTGCCCGTTTGAACGACTCTTCCAGTTTCGGAAATTGATCGGCTGAAATAACCATTGGTTTGTCGGAAAGGACATTGAATCCTGCTTCAATCGATTTTTGGATATAATCTGTCTTGATGCGATTGTTACCGGCCAGCACAACCACATTGCCATGCCTCTCGTCAAGCATCTTCTCCAAATAGCCACTTCCTTTGTAAACCACTTCATTCCAAGCCGTAGGACTATCAGCCCTTTTATTGTAGCCATCTATTCGGGCCAGATGTTGGTCGAGATCGCTGCCTTCGGGAGCATAAACGTAAACTTCCGGACTCACCTCCGAATACATATTTTTTTGGATCAGCGCAGCATGAAAATGGCCGGGATCGAGTGTAATCAACTTCACTTCGCCGGCTGCCCCTGTGAAACGGGTTAGAGGCTGTTTGGAGTCTCCCTTGGTTCCGCCGCATGAAGCTACAACGGTTGCCATAACGAGCAATGCCATAAGGATATTTGAGTTGCGGTTCATTGTTGTTGTACTTTTGATGTATGTAAAATAGGTTTATTTCAACTTCTGGTAATTTTCGAAATAATGAGCAACGGCTTCTGCCGAAAGCACCCCGGAATGAACAATCACCCTGTATTTCAGAACGATATTGTCGCCTTTCGGTAACCGGATATCCACTCCATTTTCGGGCCAATACATGGGAGTTGGCGAGATAAATCCATAATCGCGTGTAAACCAGGGAGCCGGATACCAACGATTCGAGGGATGCTGCATCATTACCAAGCCCTCAACGGTTTCGCCTCTACGTCCCGAAAGGCTCATCCAGGCCGAACTTTTTCCAAAAGTATCTTTCTCGCCCGATGCCTCTTCGGCATTCATCATTTCTCCGCCATTCTTTACCGAAAGATCGGCGGCTATCCTCGCACTGAAAAGGGAGTGATTGGTTTTTTTAATGACAACATCCTGAAGGGCTTCCATTTCAACAGCAAAGTCTATGATCCTGATTTCAGGCGATGGCGATGTAATGGTGATAAGTCGTTTGTCCTTCATTGGGGAGAGTGCCCCCGGCCGGCTCCATATACATTCGTCACTGATAACGACACTGTCGCCCCCCTCCTTCAGAATTTCAGCATTAACCGATATGATGCGACCACGTTCGAGCCCTTCCTGCCAGTAATTGCCGTCATTCAGCATATCGCAGCCAAAAAAGAGCGAACTGTGGTGCGGATATTCACCATTCCGCATCGAAGTAACCGAACCACCCGACGATGGCCCGTTTACCGGATAAAAAAAGGGATATTTCTCGTCAG
This sequence comes from uncultured Prolixibacteraceae bacterium, assembly GCA_964404205.1. Classification (GTDB taxonomy): domain Bacteria; phylum Bacteroidota; class Bacteroidia; order Bacteroidales; family Prolixibacteraceae; genus CAZWBR01. The sequence continues at coordinate 23,124 of CAYOJD010000017.1, read as the reverse complement.
GTGAAAAAATGTAGCTGGTAAAGAATTTTCCTCCAACAGTGACATTGATTTTCGAGCCGACTTTTACGGCATTGATTTGGGCGAAAAGCGACACCGAAGCCAAGACTGCTATCGCAAGCAGAACTATTTTAATTTTTCTCATCGCATTATATTTTCAATGAGCGGGTTCCGTAATGGGCACGTTGTGGCCGCGAAAGCATCGCGTTGGCTTCGTCGTCGCCTTTAAATCGTTCGGTAGCCGGGTCCCACTCCAGTTTACGCGACAGTTTCATGGCGATATGGGTAACCAGACAAACCGAGCATGCGCGGTGCCCCATCTCGACTGGCGAGATAGGCTCTTTACGGCTTTGAATGCAATCGAGCCAGTTGCCATGTTGATCATCGCTTTGGTAGAGGTGAATTTCATTTTCGCCAATCACCGAAGTGAGTATCTTGGGGTCACTGGCATCGAGTGCACGGCTGCTTTTCTCTTTCGATACCGGATCCGATGCAGTAGCATTATAGTCGCCCCGCGAAACAAAAATCCAACCGTCGGTACCTTCGTAGCGAATACCGTTAGGATAGCCGCCGCTGGTAAACATGGTAATTCCATTGGCATATTCGGCTTTGGCCATAAAATCGCCATGGACATCCCATAAGCCGCTTTTGGGAAACTGAGCAACCGCCTCGATTGCTACCGGACCGGTAAGTTCGGTGTCCATACCCCATGCTGCAGCATCGAAATGATGTTGTCCCCAACCAGTAATCATACCGGCACCAAATTGTTCACAACGCAGCCATCCCGGGCGATCGGACATGCTATTTTGCGGATGCACGCGCATTTCAGTATAATAGGCTTCAGGCGTTGAACCGAGCCACATGTCGTAATTCAGATTTTGGGGAACCGCCATTGGTGGAGCTTCCGGGCCTGAAGGGTCGCCGGGTAAGCCAATTTTGACCGTGTGGACCTTTCCGATGCGCCCATTTCGAACCAACTCGGCTGCGATACGAAACTGTTTCCACGACCGTTGTTGCGTTCCGACCTGAAAGATAACACCCCTTTTCTGAACAATATTGCTGAGCAGGCGCCCCTCTTCGATAGTGAGCGATGTTGGTTTTTGCAGGTAAATGTCTTTCCCGGCCAAAGCCGCTTCAATAGCTGGTTGCGCATGCCAATGGTCGGGTGTCGATATGATAACCGCATCAATATCTTTATTCAGTAATAAATCGCGGTAATCGCCATAGGTTTTAACATCGACATAATTGGCACTGCCTGTTTTTTTTGCGTAATAATCTTCAATATATTTTTTCCCGATAACTGCACGGTTCGAATCGACATCGGCAACGGCAATTACCCGTGCAACATCATACCTTAATGTATCGGGCAAATCATGGCTCATGGCAATACGGCCAAAGCCAATTTGCCCGATATTTATTTTATTGCTGGGTGCGTTCTTCCCCAAAACTGACGATGGGATGATGGTCGGAGCCAGAATAGCGCCCCCGGCTGCTAAAGTACCGGTTTTCAGAAAGGTCCTTCGTGTAAGCTGATTTGTTGTCATGGCTGTAAGTATTGTTATCGTAATCAATAGACTTTGGTGATGGTCACTTTGGGGGGATGGGCAAAATCGGACCAAAGGCGGTCAGCAGTTTCCGGGGCAATTTTACCGTCATAAATCAACATACGGTAGCGCAACTGATAGTCGGCACCCGGTTTTAGTTCCCAACTTTTATGTCGTATCGGACAAAATTCGAAAAACATGTCACCACGGCCATTGTTGGCATCTTCAGGCCAAACCCTCATTGGTTCGGGAAATTCACGATTGGCAGGATTCGACATAAAGACTATTCCAGAGGACTCTTTCCCTGAAAAATCGCCTCCCACATCGCACCAACGGGCACGAGCCCCATCGGCCTCTTTGCGTGTTTTCCCTTCTGAGGTAAGAACACGGCTATTTTGGTTAGTCCACTCTTCATTGGCCCTGAAACCGATACCCCCACCGTAACGATAGGCTTCAAGTAAAATCGAAGAATCAGTGGCGCAGTTGAGCGTTGAGGTGAAATCGCAAAGCCAAACCCTATTCTGCCCCAAACGGGTAATATTCCACACCCTGATATCCCACACTTCGTTAATAGCCACCTTATCGCCTCCTTTACATTGAAAATCGACATGCTCCTGACGAGCTTTAAAACCGCCAAACAAGGGCCCGCTTACGAGCGAATTGAAACCGGCAAAACGAACAGTTCCCTGCCCCTCATATAGGTTCCAGAAGTCGGTGCTATGCCCTTCGAAATGCGTTTTGGTCCACGGATTCCAAATTCCCATATGGTGCCAGTGGTCGGGGGCGTTGACCCGGGTAAGCACATTTCCGGAAGGCGACCAAACCGGATGAATAAAACCACTGCGCCGATAGAACGGGCTGACCCCTTCGGGCGGAAACAGCTCAGCAATCTGATATTGTAACACATTTTCGCTCCCAACCTTCACGGTTAACGTATGGGCATTGAGTTCGGGTTTAACATGAATTGGCTGTACCTTAGTCGAATCACGGTAAAGTATAAAATGCCGCACCCGGTTCGGTGCCGATTCGCCATCAAGCAGCCACCACAAACGCGGTACGCTTCCCTGCTCAAGTTGACACTCTACTTCAGTTTCAACCTTGTTAACCGTTTCTCTCAACAAAAATAATCCTTTATCAGTATTGGTATCAATTCCGTCGAGTGCAATGCTTACTGGGGTATCTATTCGCAACGTTTTTCCGGCTTCAACCGTTAATTCGGCTATCTTTTCCTGACTGAACAGGCTTATTGGAAGTTGTAAAATAGCCATTATGGCCATGATACGGAAGTTCATCATTTTCAGTTTTAGTTGGTTCTATCATTTGGAATGGTTCAAAAATAGTGATTTGTGCAGTTTAACCTTTATCAATTCTTCGCAATCTGTAATACTATTTTTGCATCAAAAAAGTCGACTGGAAAAAAAACCGCTGCCCTTTCCCGGGCAGCGGCTGGATAGTTAGCTAAGCAATTTGCTGAAAATTAATAGTATCCCGGATTTTGCATTTCCGAAAGCTCTGGCTGCGGCAGCAACCGGTCCGTGTAAGTATTTGGAATGGGACGTAGTACATGGTAATCTTTGATATTGGGGGCTCCATCAGGATTGTAAAGTTTCACACGTGCGACCAAAGTTCCGGTACGCGCGAGATCCTCCCAGCGATTCAACTCGCCATATAATTCGCGGGCACGTTCTTCGAGCATCCAGTCGACAAACGGATCAAAACCGGCACCTGAAGGCAATATCGGACTTTTCACATCTGCCTCGGTAACAATCATCTGTACCGAAGTAGAAAGCGTATTGTTCGGACCGCCATCGATGAGATAAACCTCTTTGGGTTTCTGCTCGCCGCCGACATAGGCTGCACGCTGACGAATAATGTTGATATATTTCAGCGCGTTGGTCCAATCGCCTTTACGACCATATGCTTCCGCAGCAATCAGGTAAGTTTCAGCGAGGCGCATTCGGTGGAAGTTGCGCGAACCTGCCTGATAGTTCATATCCTGACGTTGGGTGTCGAGCCATTTCAACATGGTCGGGAAGTTGTTGGTATCATATTTGTCAACCGGAATAAAGAGATAGCGGGCTTTGGCTATGTCGATCAACATTTGACGATATTTAGTGGCGTCAAGCATCGTCTGCTTCGAGCCTGTTGAAGAATAATAGGACAACGCGCCGTAATATTTCGAAGAAACATAAATTGCGGTGTCGCCTACTGCAAACTTTGGTTTACCGACCAATTCGGTTGGCGGTGTATAAATTACATCGTTTTTATCCTCGGCATTGGTACTTGGATTAATGTAATAATATTTACTTTTCCATACATTGGCTGTAGCACTGCTTGCACTGTTACTCAGGAAAGTCCATTTAAAAGTCTTGTACAGACGCGAATCGAGGGTTTTGCTCCACAGTTCGTTGATGATGCGGGGATTCGGGCGTACCCTCTTCCATGGTCGGCCATTGAGTACATCACGTGTCATTCCCGATTTAACGTCATACTGCATTACCCAGTAAAGGTGCAGCTGGTTTCCGCCATCAGAACCCGAACTACCGGCACCGCTGAAAAGGGCATTATTGGTATGTTCGACATCCCAGATAATTTCTTTCGATGTCTTCTGGTTGTTCTGATCGAAAACATTGGCAAAGTTTGTTTCGAGGGCATATCTCCCGGAATTTATGACCGCTTCCGAATAAAAAGCAGCGCTGTCGAGATCGGTTGCTTTACCTCCGCGGACGGCCAAATCGGCACTGCCGCGGGTTAGATATACTTTTGCCAGCAGATGACCGACCGACCACTTGGTAGCACGGCCACGCTGTGTTTGCTGACCAATATCAGGCAAAACGGCGTAGGCTGCTTTCAGGTCACTGATGATTTGCGCATAGACTTGAGCAACAGGGGCTCTCTGAAAATCAGTAACAACCTGGCTAACATTTCCTTCAGTTATTAATGGAAGAGCCCCAAAATGTTGGACCAAATCAAAATAATAGAAGGCCCTGAGGAAATGCAGTTCGGCTGCACGCTGATCTTTCAGCGAAGTGGCCATTTCCGATTCGGGAACCTGCGGCAGGTACATCAACGCCGTGTTGGCACGGGTTATCGCTTTGTAGGCATTGTTCCAGAATTTGTTTACCTCGTCGTTCTGCGGGTTAAGCGAACTTAGATATTTATTAAACGGATCTTTAAAACCGCCGTCGGTACCTTCCCAGGTAAAGTCGGTGCCATATTCGGTCAAAACATAGTAGGCTTCCATATTCCCGCCTACCGTACTGTTGGACGACTGGTTGTAAGCCCCGGTATACCAACGCATACACTGGTAAACACCTACAACGGCTGATTCCATCCCCACTTTAGTGGTCAGATAATCATACCCAACATCGGTGTATCGCTCTTCTTCGAGATATTTTTCGCACGATGTGACAGCAAAAAGCATGGCTGCTGCGAAAATATAATAGGCTATTTTTTTCATAATACTTGTTTGTTTATTCGTTTCAACCTTCAACCGATTATAAGCTCATATTGATACCGAAAAGGACTGTACGCGGCATTGGCGTATTGAAATTTTCGCCACTTTCAGGGTCGGTTCCGGGGAACGATGTGATACAGAAAGCATTCTGAACCGTTCCATAAACCCTAAATTTACTGATCTTCACTTTATTCAGCACCGATTTAGGTATATTATAACCCAAAGTAACGTTGCTCAAACGCAGGAAAGAGGCATCGAAATAATTCATCGACGAACGATAAGAGGGGTTTTCAACTCCATTGTTCGGGCGCGGGGCTTCGTTCGATTCGTTACTGGCGATAGCTGCACCCGATGAATCGTATTCAGTTACTCTCCAGTAATCGACCTTAATACTGTTGTAACGGCCATTGAAACTCATATTTCTGTCGAATTGCAGCATATTGCCATACGATGCGTTCAGGAAGAAATTTAGATCGAAATTTCGGTAGGTGAAATTGTTCGAGAGGCTCGCAGTGAATTTCGGACGTGGTGACCCGATGATTACGCGGTCGGCAGCTGTAATTTTATAATCTTCACCAACAGTATCCTGCACCTTGATGGTTCCGGGTTTGGATTCAGAACCATATTTGGCGGCATCGGCAGCTTCATCCAACTGCCAAATTCCCAGAAACTTATAATCATAATAGACCGATGTGGGCTGACCGATAAACCAACTGTTTCCTACGTCGTCTTTCTTCCCGCCATAAAGTTCAACAATCTCTTCCTTGTTGCGTGAGAAGATGGCTGTGGTATTCCATGTGAAATCGGTTTTGTGGACAGGTTCTGCATTCAGTGTTATTTCGATACCCTTGTTGCGGGTTTTGCCGATGTTGTAAACTACACTATTAAAACCCGAAACTTGCGGCAACTGCCTGTCCATCAAAAGATCACCTGTATTTTGCAAATAAACGTCAATCACACCGTTGATTCGGTTCTTTAAGAAACCAAAATCGATACCGGCATTCCACTGCGTAGTCTTTTCCCAACTCAAATCTGGATTCGGCATTTCGTTCTGGTAAAAAGCCATAGAGTTGACCGAACCGAAATTGTAACGGGCATAAGCCAGGTTACCTGCTGTTTTGTAAGGATCGATAGCTGTATTACCGGTGATACCGTAGCCAACCCGTAGCTTAAGGTTATCGAGAGCGCCGAAGCCTTTCATGAATTCTTCTTCGCTGAGGCGCCATGCCAACGCAGCCGATGGGAAGAGTACCCATTTGTTGCCCGGGGCCAAACGCGATGAACCGTCGTAACGGGCCGAAGCGGTCACCAGATAACGATCTTTAAAACTATAGTTCAAACGGCCCATAAAAGAAGCCAACTGCCATTTCTGAAAGCTACTTGAAACCGATGAAATGGTTGGGGCACTTCCTACATTGAACCACTTTTGGGTTTCGTACGGAAGATCCATCACACTAACTCTCCATGTTTCATATTTTTCCTCTTGGATCGATTGCAGAAAAGTAAACCCAAAAGTGTGTTCGGCTATATCTTTGTTCCAGTAGAGAAGGTTTTCCCAGGTGTACATCATACGGGTGTCGCCACCATTTTCAGCACGTGGGTTTCCACCCTGACGGTCGGAACTGCGGGCACCGTAAAAACGCTGATCGAAGTAAGGGCCAAAGTCCAGCCCAAAGTTCGAGCGGAACCTGACATCAAACGGAAGTTGGATTTCGAGATAATAGCTGCCCAGAAAACGGTCTTTCTTGTACTGAACATCGGCATTATCGAGGTTCAAAACCGGATTCCAAAGTTGCGGGTCGTTACCTGGTCGGTTGAAAATTTCGCCCGTTTCGACATTTCTGATATTTGCCAATGGTGATACACTCTTTACCCCATCAAATACGTTAGGCCCGTCGTGGCGGATAAAATGTGAAAACTGGGTCTGTCCGCCAATAGTCACCTTATCCGTAAGTTTCCAGTCGAAGTTAACACGAACCGAATAACGGCGATAATCCTGGGTTTTCATCATCCCCAATTCATTGTAATAGGTAGCTGAGGCCAACATTTTCAGTTTTTCGGTACCTCCGCGAATACTAATCTCGTGGTTGGTTACCTGACCGTTGCGCATTACAGCCCCCAACCAATCGGTACTTTTGATCAATTCCGGATGCCATACACCGCTTTCGTCGTAGGCATTCTGAATTTTATACCCAATACCGTAAGGATCGGTATCCTGGCCAACAGGCATCATAATTTTATCCTGATCGTAGGTTGGGGCTCCTACCGAATAGCGGCCGTTGGTACGGTAAGCCTCGCGCATAAATTCAACCCACTCTGGCCCGTCAAATAATTCGACCATGTTGGCAGGTTGCTGAATGCCGTAATAACCGTTATAATCGACAACTGCTTTCCCTTCTTTCCCTTTTTTGGTGGTAATCAGCACAACACCGTTTTCGGCTCTCGACCCAAAAATAGCTGTAGCCGCGGCAGCTTTCAAAATATCGATGGTTTCGATATCCGACTGGCTGATTTCGCTCAACCCAACAACCAACGGAATTCCGTCGACCACATAAAGCGGATTGTTTGTAGCTTTCAGCGAACGGTTACCACGAATAATTACCGAAGCATCACTACCTGGTTTGGCGTTGGTTTGCTGAACAACTACCCCTGCAGCTTTTCCCTGCAAGGCCTGCGCAGCACTAAACACAGCGCGTTCCTGCAACTGCGCCCCGCCTACCGACGATACCGATCCGGTGAGATCTTTTTTGCGAACAGTGCCATAACCAATAGCTACAACTTCGTTCAGGCCGATGGCTTCCTGACGCAATAAAATACTGAATGTAAGTTTAGTTCCAATGACCACCTCCTGCGAAACCATGCCTACAAACGAAAATACCAACACCTTGGCATCAGCAGGCACATCAAGCATAAATTTACCGTCAGCATCTGAAATGGTTCCGGTTGTGGTACCTTTTACCACCACCGAAGCGCCCGGCAGCGGTTGATTGGTTTCATCAACAATTGTTCCTGAAACAGATTTTTTGGGTTGTTCGGATAAAGCTCCCATTGCATAACCTGACAAACAGGTGAATATCAATACAATGGAAAAGAAGCGTAACAAACTCTTCGCCCGGCTAAAGGGGGAAGAGAGACAAACGTAATACTCTCTTTTTTTCATAGTGATTTTTTGAATTTGGTTGTTCGTAAGATTTATCGCTAACAAGTTCGTCCCGAATGGGAATCTTCGGAAATATAAACACTGAATTTCAATCCATTGGCAATAGTTTTGATGGTTAATATATCGATGACTCTTTCAGTTCCTCAAACAAATAGCAACAATAGGATGATCGCTCCATCCGTGCAAAAACCAATCCGGGTGCACAGGTGAAAATCATCAAGTACGCGAAACCCAATTAATCCGTAAAAATGATTTTGATGACGGAGTACATTGTTTTCATAGCAGCATTAGTTAGTTATCCATGCAGAAATCTCTGCCAAACATCGCCCGCAACACTTCAAAAAAAAACAACCTACCGGGCGACAATAAAGTATCTAAAAGTAGATGATAATCATTTCGCTACTAAATACTTTTTTTGCAAATAACTGTATTATATTTGCATCTAAAAATCGATTGCACTAACCTTATTTATTGATGCTGATGAAACCATTCAAAGAAGTAATCAACTATCCGGCCGAAAACTCATTCATACTGAGATACAATAATTTTGCCCACTTTTCGGTACCCTGGCATTTTCACAACGAATACGAAATGGTTTATATTGTCCGCAGTACGGGCAAATTTTTTGTTGGCGATGTCGTACAAAATTTCGTTCCGGGCGATTTTGCGTTTCTGGGAAGCACATTGCCTCACTTTTTTCATAACGACTTGCCCTACTATTCGGGAAACCCGGATTTGATTGTTAATGCCTACGTTTTGCAATTTCCCTACGACTATTTTTCGGACAACCAGTTATTGCGGCCCGAATTCTCGGCCATCCGGCGACTGCTCCAGAACTCTTCGAGAGGGCTCTCGTTTCCGCCGGAGACCCAAAAGATGGTTCTCGAAATGCTTGAGAAAATGATTTCAGAGAAGGGGTTGAAACGCTACCAGATGTTACTCGAATTATTGAATTATCTGGGGAAAAGCGACTTCAGCACCATTGCAACAGCCGGCTATTCCAACTCAATGAATTATCATGGCGAAGATCGGATGGTCAAGATTTACGAATTCTCGACCATGAACTATAACCGTAAAATATCTTTACAGGAAGTGGCTTCAGTGGCAGGAATGAACCCAACGGCCTTCTGTCGTTACTTTCACAACAAAGCAGGAAAAACCTATGCCGAATTTATTAACGAACTAAGAATCAGCTATGCATGCAAACTACTTCGCCATGGAAATCAAACCATTGCCTTTATTTGCTATGAAGCCGGATTCAATAATCTTTCCAACTTCAACCGGCAATTCAAGGCTAAAATAGGGAAATCGCCATCGGAATATCGCGAATTTGCAAAAAAAAGACCCGAACCAACAACCGCTACGAATTAGAAAAGGCTCAATCCTGAAAGGCGCTGCTCGTGAAGCAAAAGCCATTTTTTTCGTTCAAGGCCACCGGCATAACCAGTCAACTGGCCATTGGCGCCAATAATTCGGTGACATGGAATGATGATGGGAATGGGATTGCGGCCATTGGCCAGCCCTACAGCCCGCGAATAATCGGGCGATCCCAGTTGATGCGCCAGTTCACCGTAACTTTTGGTCTCTCCGAAAGCTACTCCCGACACCAATCTCCACACTTGCTGCTGAAAATCAGTCCCCTCGGGTGCAAGCGGTAAATCAAATTGCTTCCGTTTTCCGTCGAAATATTCATTTAGTTGTTTCAATGTATCAATCAGCACCGAAGATGCTGTAGCAGTCTCACCGGCCAGACTTCCCTCGTCGAAGATAATGGAGGTTAAAGCCAAGTCATCCGCTTCGAGCAACAGTCTCCCGACGGGAGAATAACAATATTTGCGATAAGTTTCCATCATCAAAAAAAAGGTTGTTCAAATATAATCATTCGAACAACCTTTCCGGTATCTTTTGCTACGATTTACAGCGCAATGCCCTCACCCGTAACAGGCATCTCTTTCTGTTTATAATTCTCTGATTTTCAAATTGCGATAATGTACTTCGTCCTGATGATCCTGAAGCAGGATATGGCCCGTTTCGTACTCGCCAAAGCCAGTGAATTTGGCAAATTTGCTATAGGCCACCAGCGCTTTCCACATTTGTGTGCCACGGATATACTCAACCGTTTTAATGCCATTCAGGAAATGTACCACATGGTTTCCGCGCACTTCAATCCGGGCACGGTTCCACTGGTTGGCACCATTGTTTCGTTTGGGAGTTTGTGACTGATCAAAAATCTGAGCATTTCCTGCAATTAAATCGTACAACGACGAAATGGTTCGGTTACCGTTGACTCCCATTTTGGCATCGGGATGCTTCTCATCATCAAGCACCTGATATTCGCAACCCACGTTCAGAATTGTTCCGTCAGGCTGTTCCTGAATAAAATATTTAATCCCGCTGTTGGCACCTGGGGTATAGTAAAAGTCGACCTCCAAAATAAAGTTTTTGTACGGAAGGGTTGTGGCAATATCGCCTCCGCCTTTATTACCGGCTTTGTTAACAATCAGTTCGCCATTTTCCATGGTCCACCCTTTTTCAGGAAATCCCTTTTGGCTAATGCTCCGCCATCCGGCTGCTGTTTTCCCGTCCCATAATAATTTCCACCCATCGGCTTGCTCTCGTTCGGTTAATTGATTGTTCAAATAACTAACTTGCACAACATCGGAAGGCATCGGTTTGCTTTCGGCTGCGAGGTCTGCAGTTTTGATGCGAATATTCCGCCAGCGAATGCTCTTTCCGGCCAAAGCAGCATTATCGCCAATGCTGTGTACCTGTAAAGCAATAAATCCTTCGGGGGTAAGTTCGTCGAACAGATTGGCACACGGCATTCCATTCAACCATGTTTTGATGTTTGATCCAATTGCCTCAACCCGATAACTGTTCCACGCTCCTTTTTTAAATGCCTTTTTAGCAGTCTGGTTGTATTCCATCGGGTAAAGCCAGCCGCGGCGGGCTTCGTCGTAAATACCTCCCGACCAAGCTCTCTCGGAGTCGTCGCATTCAATCTGACAGCCATGAACACGTCCATTCATCACATCAGCTTTACTGAGGCTCCGGATCTGAACGCCGGAATTGAGCCCTTCGTCCATTTTCATCTCATATTCGAGAATAAAATTTCCGTAATTCTTTTCTGTGGCCAAAAAAGTATTCGGTGTTCCTGCGGCACTGATGCCAACAATCTCGCCATTCTCGATTTTGTACTCGGCCGTTCCGTTCAGTTTCGTCCAGCCTTTAAGGTTTTTTCCATTGAACAGATTGCTCCACTCGCCATCTTGAGCAGCCAGAGTAAAACAGAAAAAAGTTGCGAATGTGAACAAGTAAATTCGTTTCATAGTCAGTAGTTTGTTTGGGATACAAATTCAGGGAACCAAATTAACGATTATTTTGAGCTTCCGTTACCGCAAACGGGAAAAACGAACCTGTTTTAAAACATTGCCCGACAGGTAAAACAAATGGGATAAAAAACCAATCGTTCCGGTCTTCTATCCCATCAATATAATGCAACGTAATTTATGCTATTCGATCCGGATTGGATTACTGAGCATTTCAGCTTCCGAAGCTATATAAGCCTTAAAGTTATCCATACTTTTCCACTTCTCATTTTCGAGCCCCCACACAGCAAAGAAATAATGCCGCGCCGGCTTATCAGCCTGAATCCCTTGAGCTGCGTAGTACATTTGCGAAATCACAATGCTGAACTTTTTCTCCTCGACTGTTTTGTAACCCAAGCTAAAAAAATCGATATCGGTAGCGCGTGCCACTTTGGTCACTTCATCCTTTTTCATCAAAACAGCCATCCCTAACTCGTCGTTGTTCAGCGATTGCTTATCGAGCGTGGCAATGGAGCGATAGGCACTATTCGCATCGAAATCGAACGGTTCATTTTTTAACTGACTGGTCACTATACCGGTCACAATTTGCTTCTGGCCGGTAAAACCCGAAACGGTCACATCCGATTGAAACCAATATTTCCCGGGATAAATGGCAATTCGCTCAACGGCCGTAAGGTTCTGGCCCGCCACATGCCAGCCTGAATATTTCAGGTCGAAAACCGAGCGGACAGGGCCTTCAACTACCTTTTGGTATTCGAAAATGTCGGTTGAACCTAAGCGGTAAAGCGAATCGTTTTCGATCAAAGCCAAACCGCCCGAGCCGGTTGAACTACCGCAGTGCAAAACATCCATTCCCCAATCTGATAAAGTATGATAATCGGGAATCTCAGGCGTATGAATTTTGTCGATAATGAAACCGGGTTTCAGTTTACCGAAAAGGTCTTTTACATTGCGGCAATCGAAATAGTTGCGAAAACCCATTTTATCGTTTTCCCAGCTTACGCTTTCGCCCTGAGCGATAATTTTAAAACTGTCGGTACAAGATGGGGCAAAGTACTGATCAACTTCGAGGTACGAGTGATCGGGCTGCGCAATGCCCAGCCTGAGGTTGGTTCGTTTCTCGAATTGGGGATATTGCTCAGCAGGAACATTCTCCACCTCCAGGATCACCGTTTCCGAGGCTTTGAAATTCAGGCAAAAAGCCAGTTCATCCCATTGGCCATTCTTATCCATATCGTCGGCCTGCGACGGAATTGCCACTCCGTTTAATTTCAACACAGGAACCAAACCATCGGGAGTAGCCCCAAATTTGGCTTCCATATCAGCCCGACTGATAACGAGGGTCTCATCTGCACGGTCAATAGCAAGCGGATTGGTCACTACCAGTTGGTTTTTGGAGGTGCAGCCACTCATTCCAACGAGTGCGATGGCACCAGCGATGATGATATTTTTCATTCTGGAAGAACATTTTCGCCTTCAACATAGCCGAAGTTGGCCAAAATACCGCCATCGACAAAAAGAATATGCCCGTTGACATAATTGCTGGCTTGCGACGACAAGAAAATGGCGGCCCCAGCCAAATCTTCCGGGTCGCCCCAGCGTCCGGCAGGCGTACGGGTCATCACCAGATTATTGAACGGATGGCCATTCACCCTGATGGCTTCGGTTTGCGAAGTGGCAATATAGCCCGGCCCGATTCCATTGATCTGGATATTGTATTTGGCCCACTCGCAACACATATTGGCAGTCAACAACTTCAGCCCGCCTTTGGCTGCAGCATAAGCCGAAACCGAATTACGGCCATAGATGCTCATCATCGAACACATATTGATAATTTTTCCGCCGCCATTTTTAATCATGGCCGGAACCACACGTTTGGCCACAATCAACGGTGCAACCAGATCTATTTCGATAACCTGGCGAAAATCGTCAATGGGCATATCTAAAATGGGGATGCGTTTGATTATCCCGGCGTTGTTCACCAGAATATCGACCGGCCCCACCTCTTTTTCGATAGTCGAAATGCCCCGGTCAACATCCTCTTCTTTGGTCACATCGAACACGACCGTGAAAACATCGATGCCGGCTTTGGCATACTCCTCTTTGCAGGCAGCCAACCTTTCTGCAAAAATATCGTTTACACATATTTTGGCACCGGCTGCTGCCAGCCCTTTGGCAATGGCCATCCCAATACCGTGAGTCCCTCCGGTGATTAGGGCCACTTTCCCTTTCAAATCAAATAAGTTCATCATCATTCAGGTTTACTATTTTAAAATTCTCAGTTACTATTGTGTTTAGCGCATTTCGTTGGGCTGGACCACATCCATATCGCCATAGTTGAGGTTTTCGCCCGCCATACCCCAGATAAAAGTATAGTTGCTGGTACCTGCTGCCGAGTGTATAGACCACGATGGCGACAGAACAGCCTGTTCGTTTTGCATCCAGATATGCCGGGTTTCACGTGGATCGCCCATAAAATGACATACGGCCTGCCCGTTAGGCACTTCGAAATAGAAATAAGCTTCCATTCGGCGGCTATGGGTATGCGCAGGCATTGTATTCCATACACTTCCGGGCTTCAGCTCAGTCATGCCCATCTGCAACTGGCAAGTCGGAACGACGGTATTGACCAGTAATTTATTAATCTGACGGTGGTTCGAACCTTCAAGGCTCCCCATTACGGCAACATCGGCATCGGCCAGTGTGACTTTCGTCGTTGGATATTCCTTGTGTGCCGGAGCCGAGTTGATATAAAACCGGGCAGGTTGCCCAACCTTATCCGATTCAAAAACCACTTCGCGGCTTCCGCGGCCAATGTATAGTGCCTCCTTAAATCCCAACGGATAATTCGTACCGTCAACAATTATTCTTCCACTTGAGCCAACATTGATAATCCCCATTTCGCGCCGTTCACAAAAATATTCGGCTTTTAGCGGGTCAATCGTTTCCAGTTTCAATCCCCCGTCAACCGGAACCGCACCGCCAACCATATAGCGGTCGTACATCGAATAGGTCAACAAGATTTTACCTGTTTCAAAAAGTTTTTCAATCAGAAATTCTTTCCTTAACCGTGCGGTATCGTAGGCTTTTGCATCCTCGGGATGTGAAGCATACCTGACTTCGTATATTGTACTCATATTGAAGATTTAATTTTGAATGATTCAAATGATTCGCTGTAAAAGTAATCTTTGAAAAATAAAAATGCAATCGATTGCATAAAAATATTAAATTGCACTTATGTTAGACAAATTTTTACACCTTTGCATCAGGTAGTATCTGCTACGTTATTTCGATACCCTTATGAAAAAAAACACCAAAAGAGGTATAACCATACACGATTTGGCCGGCGAACTTTCCATTTCGGCATCGACTGTTTCGAGGGCGCTTAACGATGACCCCAGAATTAGTCCGCAAACCCGACAACTGGTCAGGCAGAAAGCAATGGGAATGGGTTATCAGCCCAATGTAATTGCCTCGAACCTGCGCAACCGCAAAACCAATACCATCGGGTTGATTGTTCCCCGTATCGACCGTCACTTCTTTTCATCAGCCATTAGCGGAATTGAAGATTTTGCCTGGGAACATGGATATAATGTGATCATTTTGCAGTCGCACGACAATTTTGAGCGCGAAGTCGACTGTGTTCAAGCCCTGCTAAACAAACGTGTCGACGGGCTGATAACTTCCATATCGATGCAGACCACCGATAATGCCCATTTCAAACGATTCATCAAAAGCAACACCCCACTGCTCTTTTTCGACCGTTTCTCGCCCGGCATCGAATGTGACATCATTGTTATCGACGATTTCGAAGCCGGGTTCAGAATCACCAAACACTTAATTGAATCGGGCCGCAAAAGGATTGCACATATTGCCGGCCCCACGCTACTGAATATTTATAGCAACCGCCGCAACGGCTATCGCGAAGCCCTTAAACAATTTGAAATACCCGGGCACCCGGAATATCTGGTTGAAACCAATCTCACCCCTGAGGCCGGGGTGAAAGTTTTCAAACAATTAATGTCGCTGCACGAACCGCCCGATGCCGTTTTTTGTGGCAACGACACCACCGCGCTTAGTCTATTGCTTTATTGTAAGGAAAACAAAATTTCGGTGCCTGGCGATGTGGCATTGGTTGGGTTCAGCGATGAACCGTTCAGTGCTTTGGTCACCCCTTCTATATCCACGGTAAGACAACCCGGCTATCAAATGGGGCAACAAGCCGCGCTTCGTATCATTTCGAGGATTGAAGCACAAAACAGCGACTTCCCGTTCGAAACAAAAGTGATGCCCACCGAACTGATTATCCGCGAATCATCCTGCACTTCAGCGCCAACAATCTGAATATCTTTTTAATGATTTAATGCTGACCTAAGGCTTTTTTGCTATTTTTGCCACTACTTACCAATTGCATTCTTATGTCAATATCGAAACCTAAACAAAACTGGTATGCTATCTATGTAAGGTCGAGGGCCGAGAAAAAGGTCCACGCGGCACTGCTTGAAGATAGTATTGAAGCCTTTCTTCCGCTTCAAAAAAAGATGCGTCAATGGAAAGATCGGCGAAAGCTGGTTGATATGCCGTTGATCAACGGTTACATCTTTGTACACATCACTTCTAAAGATCACGACAAGGTATTACAGCACAACAACGTAGTTTGTTATGTGCGCTTCAATGGCCGTGCAGCAATAATCAGCCCGAAAGATATTGATTTGCTCAAACGCATGACCGGCCAAAGCGAATACGATGTCGAAACCACAATCGAACAATTAAAACCCGGTCAAAAAGTCGAAGTGATTGCGGGGCCGCTATGCGGGATAAAAGGCGAAATGATTGCTTATCGCGGGAAAAACAAAATTGCTCTTCGTATTCCCCCACTCGGCTACACCATCCTGATCGATGCCCCTCAAAAAACTGTTGTCCCGATAAACGGCAAGAAAGAGACAAAACAGTTGCAGATGGTCGAATAACCCTTTTTTATACCTTTAAAAACAAATTAATCAACAATACGATGAAAGGAATCATACTTGCAGGAGGATCAGGAACCCGCCTCCACCCCATCACACTGGGAACCTCAAAGCAAATGTTACCGGTATACGACAAACCGATGATTTATTATCCGCTTTCGGTGTTGATGCTGGCCGGAATCCGCGAAGTTTTGATCATTACGACTCCCGACGATCAGCCCAACTTCAAAAAATTGCTGGGCGATGGCTCGCAGTGGGGCATTTCACTGTCGTATGTAGTTCAGCCATCTCCTGACGGACTTGCCCAGGCCTTTATTTTGGGCGAAGATTTTATCGGCAGCGATAATGTTTGTCTGGTATTGGGCGATAATATTTTTTATGGACACGGATTTACCGATTTGCTGAATAATGCCGTTAAAATCGTCGAAGAAGGAGGAAAAGCCACGGTATTTGGCTATTGGGTAAACGATCCTGAACGCTATGGCGTTTGCACCTTCGACGAAAAAGGGAATGTAACCACAATCGAAGAGAAACCACTCAACCCGAAGTCGAACTATGCCGTTGTCGGGCTCTATTTCTACCCCAATTCGGTTGTTCAGGTGGCCAAAACCATCAAACCGTCGGCACGCGGCGAACTCGAGATCACCACGGTCAACCAGCAATATCTCGACGATGGGAAACTGACGGTCGAACTGATGGGACGCGGTTTTGCCTGGCTCGACACCGGCACCCACGAGTCGCTGCTTGAAGCCAGCCATTTCATCGAAACCATCGAAAAACGCACAGGCTTGAAAGTGGCATGCCCCGAGGAGATTGCTTACAGTAAGGGATGGATTGACAGTGAACAGCTTCGATTTATTGGTGAAGCTTTGAAAAAGAACCAGTATGGGCAATATTTACTGTCGCTGCTGCGATAATTTTTATCAGTTTTCGAATCTATTTAAATTATTAATTATAATCCCGATTCAGGTAGTCATCGGGAGTTTATCGTAAAATCTTTTTTAAATGAAATTCATTCAAACGGCCATACCTGAGGTGGTGATTATCGAACCCAAGGTTTTTGGCGACAGCCGGGGCTATTTTTTTGAATCATACAACCAGCAATGGTTCGAAGCGGCCATCGGAAAAATCGACTGGCTGCAGGACAACGAATCGAAATCGGTACACGGAGTACTGCGCGGGCTCCATTTTCAGCGTCAGCCCTATGCACAAACCAAACTGGTACGCTGCATCTTAGGTAAAGTACTCGACGTGGCAGTCGATATCCGCCGCAACTCCCCCACTTTCGGGCACCATGTGGCGATTGAACTCTCGGCCGACAACAAACGTCAATTATTTATTCCTAAAGGTTTTGCGCATGGCTTTGTGGTGCTGAGCGACGAGGCAGTTTTTGCCTATAAGGTCGACCAGTGGTACACCCCTACGCACGACGACGGGATCAAATGGGACGACCCTACGCTTAAAATCGATTGGCAACTTCCGGCTGAACAGTTATTGCTTTCAGGGAAAGATCAACTGCTAAAACCTTTGAGCGAAATAAATATCGACTTTGAATCTTAAAAATAGCCTTTCGAACACCCATAACCCCAAACGGACAGGCATCCCGGTTTGTTATTTTCATCAGATTTCAGTTTTCTGCTGAAAAACGGCTCCAGAAATGAGATTCAAAACAATATATTGAGTAAATTTGCTGCTCAATCTGCCTTAAAACGGCTAAATTAATTTGGGCCGATATTGACAGGTTTTAATTGCCCCCTGTAGGTTACCAATGTAACTGAGAGGGCGGAGCTGTAAATAAACAGCAATAAATTTCTTCTACAACCATCAGATTTTCAAGCCAATAATTGAAAATCATCCGTTCGCCACTCTTACAAGAA